>DATDFW010000275.1:0-2517 GCA_036522375.1 Nitrospiraceae bacterium | reverse complement strand
GCTATCGGAGACCCGAGTGCACAGTGAGCGGCATCGGCGTCGATCGCCACATCCGAGCGGCCACGTCATACTCCACGCCTCGGACGGGCGCAGACGGCGTAACCGCATCGGGTCCATGCAGAGTTTTGCCCGATAGGGGGTTATTTCTAGGCTGAAACTTTCGAGGGGTATGCCCGTGAGATTCATACGACACGCAACCGTGGTCTCGATCCTATTCCTGTGCGTCACCGGGATGGCCTTCGCCCAGAAGCCCGGTGGCACGTTGCGGGTCTATCATCGGGATAGCCCTGCCAGCATGTCGATATACGAGGAAACAACGCTCTCAACCTCGATGCCGATGATGGCGGTGTTTAATAACCTTGTGGTCTTCGACCCGAGCCAAGCGCAGAATCGGCTCGATAACATCATCCCTGACCTCGCCGAAAGCTGGTCGGTAAGCGAAAATGCCAAGGACGTTACGTTCAAACTGCGCAGCGGCGTCAAATGGCACGATGGCAAACCGTTCACCGCCAATGACGTAAAATGTTCCTGGGACTTGTTGCTCGGAAAGCGTCAAGAAAAGCTGCGTATCAACGCACGAGAGACGTGGTGGACCAATCTAAATGATGTGACAGCCGACTCCGATTACGAAGCCACCTTCCATCTGAAACGGCCTCAGCCGTCATTCTTGGCGCTGCTCGCTTCCGGTTTAAGTCCGGTTTACCCCTGCCACGTCTCACCTGCGGAAATGAGGCAGCACCCGATTGGCACCGGCCCTTTCAAATTTGTGGAATTCAAGCCCAACCAGTCCATCAAGGTCGTGCGCAACCCGGATTACTGGAAATCAGGAAGACCGTATCTCGATGGGGTCGAATACACGATCATCCCAAACCGTTCGACGGCGATGCTCGCCTTCGCTGCGGGGCAATTCGATCTCACATTTCCATACGAGATCACGATCGCAATGCTGAAGGATCTCCGCAGCCAAATGCCACAGGCTGTGTGTGAGACTACCCCTATGAACGTTTCGATGAACCTATCGATCGGACAAAAGCCGCCATTCGATAAGCCAGAACTCCGCCACGCAGTCGCGCTCTCGCTTGATCGCAAGGCCTTCATAGACATACTTGGCGATGGTCAGGGTGACATCGGAACGGCGCTGTTGCCCGCCCCCGAAGGTCAATGGGCAATGCCGAAGGAGATGATGCAGAAGCTCCCTGGCTACGACTCCGACGTGCAAAAGAGCCGTGCCGAGGCCCAGACAATGATGCGCTCTCTCGGCTATGGGCCGGATAACCGCATCAACCTAAAGATCGTCACCCGCAACCTGCCCGATTTTCGTGATCCCGCATCGATCGCGTCGGATCAGTTAAAAAACGTCTGGATGGATAGCGAGGTCGACGCGGTCGAGACGGCCAACTTCCTACCCCGGCTCATGCGCTCTGATTTTGTTATCGCCTTGACTGCGATCGGCAGCGGATTGGATGATCCGGACCAGAATTTCTATGAGAACTACATCTGTGACTCCAAACGGAATTACACCCGGTATTGCAGCCACGAGGTCGATAACATGATCGATCAGCAGTCGATGGAGACTGACCCGACGAAGCGGCACGAACTCGTGTGGAAAATCGACCGGCGCATTCAAGAAGACGTTGCTCGCCCGATCCTCTACTACATGCGGAAAGCGACATGCTGGTCACCAGCGGTCAATGGTCTCAAATTGCAGGTGAACAGCATCTACAACGGCTGGCGAATGGAAGATGTCTGGCTGAATAGGTAATCGGAGCGGGCAAGCGGCCAACAGAGACTCCTTGGCTTGCGCCGCATGGCCTGTCGAGAAACCTGTTTCAGAGAAGGCCCACGGTCGCGGCCCATGCCGCTTCCTGGAATCGACGCACACGACCGAGATCCTTTTGATGCGAGCCGTCCCGATCAGTCTTGGTTTTCGAGTCCACGCCAGCCGGACGAACGGCTCGGATCGCCTCGGCGACATTATTCGGGCCAAGTCCTCCTGCTAGGATCACAGGTATCTTGACGCTCTCCACGACGCGGCGGCTGATGCTCCAATCATGAGTCACGCCGAGCGCCCCAATCTGGCGATCGGATTCTCGATGGCTATCCAAGAGCAGGAAGTCGGCAATCCCCTCATAGCTGCGAGCCAATGCGATGCTCGCCGCATCCACGATGGGGATGCTTCTCATCAGGAGCATGCCGGGCAGCTTGCGTTTCAGGCTTGCGGCATCTTTGGGGCTAAGCAGTTCAGGCGCAGCGCCCAAGTGGACAATCGCCGGTCGGAGTCGTCCTGCCCATTCTTCGATCAGCGAGATGTCCGAGGTAAGGAATAGCGCCGACACCTTCGAGGGTGGTCGCACAGCACCCGTAATTTCCGCCGCTGCCTCTAAGGACTGCTCGCGAGGAAATTCACCGTTCCCCACGAGGATACCGATGTGCTCAATACCGATCTGGGAGATCGCTAGAGCTTCTTCCGGGGCGGAGATCTCGTAAATCTGCGTCAGCATCTTCGAATGAATATGG
>DATDFW010000274.1:0-4464 GCA_036522375.1 Nitrospiraceae bacterium | reverse complement strand
CCCACGAGCAGATACGAGCCAGTCTCCATCGAACCACCGCAGATGACCGGCTGACCGGTCTGTCGAAACGCCTCAGGTAGTTCAGGACTCCCTGGCCCAAATGCCCTGGTTGCCCCTTTGCGATGCACGACCAACTCCCTCTCTGCATACCGTTCTACCTTGGCGATGTTATGCGCCACGTCGTATACCAGATCCATTCCCAATGCCTCGGCCGAGTGACCGAAGACCGTCGCGAAAGCTTCGCGTATTTGATGCGTGATGACTTGGCGATTGGCAAAGGCTGTGTTCGCGGCGCACTTCATGGCGGAAAAGTAGTCCTGCCCTTCGGAGGATCGAAACGGCGCACAGGCCAATTGCTGATCCTTCACGGTGAGACCATAGCGGCGCATCGCCTTTTCAAACACCTTGAGATAGTCGCTCGCAACCTGATGGCCGAACCCTCGCGACCCACAATGCACCATGACCACGATCTGATCGTGACCGGTGATGCCGAGGGCCGCAGCCGTGACCGGATCGAATATCCGCCCATTTGAGACCACTTGGACTTCAAGGTAGTGATTGCCCGATCCCAAGGTCCCCAGCTGGTTGATGCCGCGTTGAATGGCATGGTCGGTCACCGCCGACGGATCCGCACCTTCGATGCAACCCCCCTCTTCTATGCGGACGAGATCCTGATGCCACCCGTAGCCCCGTTCCACACACCACCTGGCCCCATGGGTCATCACACGACCAAAGTCTTCCCGCGAGAGCCGAACGAACCCACTCGCTCCGACCCCAGCCGGCACTTTTCGAAAGAGTTCGGTCATGAGCCGTTCCAAGCGAGGCTGTACATCCGCCAGCGTCAAATCTGTTCGAATCAACCGCATGCCGCAGTTGATGTCGTACCCCACCCCGCCAGGCGAAATGACGCCATGTTCGACATCGAACGCCGCGACACCCCCGATTGGAAAGCCATAGCCCCAATGGCCGTCCGGCATGCAGAGGGCATAGCGCATGATTCCGGGCAAACATGCGACGTTGGTGACTTGGTCGAAGACCCCCCGGTCCATCGATTGCAAAATTCCTGGTGTCGCATAGATGCGGGCCGGCACAAGCATACCGGGTTTTTCGGACATGGGGATTTCCCACAGTTCATCCGTAATCCGATTGATCGTCATGTCGGTGTTCAACTTCATGGTACTTGAACTGAATTCCTCAACCTGAACCTGAAGCTTAGCCTCGGCCTGCATCATACGTCGAGTACCACACATACCTTCCAACGACCACCTGTCTGCTTGAGGTCGTACAGGTGTTTCGTGACTCCCTTCACATCGGCATGGAGTTCCTGTGTCTGCTGGTCCACCGGCGCACCGATCAGATGCGCCCGCAATAGCCAGACCTTCCCGTCACCTGTCAGAGTGAGCGGCGCCTCTCGGAAGACCACTCCTGCGGCGTCCTTCCAGTAGACCACCTCCGACAACCAATCGAACAACAGCGCCGACAGGTCCACTGCACTCTGTTCAATCGCGCGCTCCCAGCCTCCCGATACGGTTGCAGGGTTTGCCATGCTCTCTAGGAGAGCCTGCGTCGCACCACGAAAGACGTCCTCGACCGATTCCCCCTCGGCCTCAAACACGATATCGGCCAGGGCAACCTCTTCGAGAAATCGAAACGACCAGGTCATGGGCGTCAGGCCGGCGGCATGGCACGTCGCACTCTCCGGATCAGGGCATGGAGGAGGCCGATGCCCGGGAGCGCATGTCCGAATGGATTGGGGATTTTTCCTTTGAAGAACATCGTGATGCCCAATGGCAGGATATGCAACAAACCACGTAGCGAGAACCCGACCACTTTTAACGGCATGATCGCTTCGTTCAAACGCCCATGCTGTTCGACCAGATCGGTAAAACCAAGGACATGGCGGGCGCCGCCGGTATGCGTCAACCCGCGTTCGAGAGAGGCCCGTCGCAACCGGACAATCGCCTCCATCGGTTTGACGTCTTTCGGACAAACCTCTACGCAGAAGTTACACCGCGTACAATCCCAGATTCCATTATCTTCTTGAAGCGCTGTCAGCCTCATACGTATCGACGAAGGAGACTCGCGCGGGTCGGAGAGAAACCGATCGGCCTTCGCCAAAGCGGCCGGGCCGAGAAATCCCTTTGAAACTTCATGCACGGTACAGGCCGCTACGCAGGCGCCACACATGATGCAAGCATCCACATTGTGAAAATGCGGATCGGCATGTTTTGCAGGAGCGGGGACGGCATCATGCACTGGCTGAACCACCGACACCAGCCAGGGATGTACATCGCGAACCTTCCCCCAGAACGACGCCATATCCACGACCAAATCCTTGATTACCGGCAAGTTGCGGAGAGGCGCGACTGTGATGCGCCCATGTCGCTCAAATTCTTCACGGAGGGAGGTGCGGCAGGCTAGTTTCTCACTCCCGTTGATCGTCATCGCACAAGACCCGCAGATCGCAGAACGGCAGGAATAGCGGAGGGCCAAACTTCCATCACACTCGTTCTTGATGCGAATGAGGGCATCGAGGACAGTCATCCCACGCGCAACTTCGAGCCTGAAGTCTTGCGGATGGGCAGCGGAATCGATCTCGGGGTTGAATCGTTGGATCGTGAAGGTCAGGCGCATTGGACGCTTTCAGTCTCTCATGGTTAGCGATCAGCAAGCTGGAAGCCGATCGCTGAGAGCTGATCGCTTATCTTAACCCAACTCGAACGTCTTTGGAGAGTTTGTCAAATTGCGGCATCCGTCTTTTGTTACGAGCACCATGTCCTCAATACGTACCGCACCAAGACCGGGATAGTACAGGCCTGGCTCCACCGTCACGACGTGGCCTTCTTGGAGGAGTGACCCGGTGCGGCTGATACGAGGCATTTCATGGATGTCCAGCCCGACGCCATGACCGGTTCCGTGAAAGTAGCCCTGCATGCGCCCGTTCACCAACCCTGTCTGGTACCCGGCTTTTACAAACCTTGCGCAGATGCCTTGATGAATCCTTTTTCCATCTGCGCCGTCTTTGACTTTTGTGATGGCCTCTTCCTGGGCATCCAGGACGGTCTGGTACAGTCGCTTCAACTCCGGGCTCGGAGTCCCGCGGACCACGGTTCTTGACATGTCGGCGAAATACCGGTTGATGGCTGAGCGAGGAAACACGTCGAAGATAATGCTGCGGTGTGCCGGTAGCGGTCCACTACCTTCGTTATGAGGGTCGCAAGCCTGCTCCCCGGCGGCGACAATCGTATGCTGGGCAACACAATCGCACTCCATCAATTTCACATTGATCAGTTTCTTCACTCGCTCCGATGTCAGCGGTATCCCATCAAACCATAGTTGGTCGTTGTTGATCGAGGCCTGACGCAGCATGTCGTGGGCGGCCTCGACCGCCTGTTCGGTCGCACGTTGGGCTGCTTCGATAAAACGGACTTCTTCGGCGGTCTTCACGACTCTCTGTTCGTAGAACGGGTCCCGTTTCGGGTACACCTGATACCCCAGGGATTGGAACTTGACGGCGTGGCCGAAGGGAAAGTTCACAGGGACCTGGATCTGCGTGATGCCGGACTCCCGGAGCAAGATATGGACGACCTCGACTGTGCCTGGCTCGGCGATGCCTTGCGTTTTGGCTCGCCCTTCGACCTCCGAATACGAGATCACCCGATCGACTGACGACTGGCTCTTCGCCCGATCCATTTCAAGATCACTCATTACGAGAATCCGCTCCCCCTTGATTTCCAAATAGATAAAGGGGTCCGGCGCGATAAACTTTGTCGCGTAATATAAATTGGCATCGGTTTCGCTGGCCGCGATCAAGACGGTGGCACGGTGGGATTGCGAATTGGATAACGCCATATGAAGGTCTCGAAATTTAGCACGGGGGGGGAGGTCGGTCAAGGTGCGGATGGAACCGGTTCTGGCGCAGGGATTGATTCTTTGCTCGCACCTTTGTCTTCATCGGGAGTCATCAGATCAATCGGCAGCATGACCGTGTTCTTCAAAATGTCGAAGGCCAGTTGCGCCAGGCCGGTGACGCCGGTGGCGAATGATTTCATCGGCAGGTAGGTCACCTCCGGATCCTCTATTGCCCCTTTGACAGAGAACAGCGCAGTGGCGATGCCTTTACGATCTCCGGCAAAGAGGCGTCCGAAGAGTGGAATCGTTTTTAGGAATTGCGAATAGGATCCAAACGGACTGACTGCCCAGACCATGTCGATTTGATCTGTCGGCAAATCAAAACTGCCTGCAGCGGTGATCTTGACGATCGGGCTGTCGATGATCAGGTTCTCGGTTTCGAAGAGCCCATTCAGCGCAACAAACGTTGCCGTAATCCTGTTATAGGGCAATCCCTCTTTTTCCAAATCCACCTTGCCCTGCAGCACTGCCGGCAGATTCAGAATGCTGATGATTTTCCAGATCGCTCGTTCTTGTGATTTCAGTATACGTCCGTTTTCGAGCAGAACATCC
>DATDFW010000273.1:0-5020 GCA_036522375.1 Nitrospiraceae bacterium | reverse complement strand
TTTCGCGACGAATCGTCATGAATCATGCGGGTTAGGAAGCGCGAGGAAGCTCCTTGAAGATCTTCCATGTCTTCAACATCTCGACCGCCTTTTGGAGTTGAACATCCTGCTCAAGCGAGGGATCGCCCGAGACATCAGTGGGAGAAGGCTGCGGCGTGGTGCCGTTTTTTTGAGTCCCCTCTTCCTGTCCTTTGCCTGTCTGAGCCGGTTGGTCTTTCCCCGGCACGACTGCAGACTTGGCCTGCTTCTGCTCTCCATCCTTTTCACCGGGCTTCGTCTCACCTGCTTTGGCGACAGTGATTGGTGGTTGAGCTTTTACGACGATGTCTGGGGTAATACCAGTTGATTGGATAGAGCGCCCCTTTGGGGTGTAGTACTTCGCCGTCGTGAGTCGGAGCCCTGACCCATCCCCCAGCGGGAGAATCGTTTGCACCGATCCCTTGCCGAATGAGGTCGTACCAACAATGACCGCCCGCCCATAGTCCTGCAGAGCACCCGCCACGATCTCAGACGCACTGGCCGACCCTTCATTGAGCAAAATAATCATGGGCGAATCATCCATTTGATCTTTCCCCTTGGAGATCCACTCATCCTTCTTGCTTTCGCGTCCCTTGGTATAGACCACCAACTTGCCGCCGGGAAGAAACTGCTCGGACACTTCAACGGCCGAGGTCAACAGCCCGCCAGGATTATTGCGAAGGTCGAGGATCGTCGACTGGAGCTTCTGCTCTTTGAACTGTTTGAGCACCTTGCTCAAATCCCGTCCAGTTGATTCTTGAAATTGCGTCAGGCGCACGTACCCGATATTGTCCAACACCTTCGACTTTACACTCTCAATCTTAATGGTGTCGCGGACCAGCGTAAATTGGAGTGGGTCGGGAGTTCCTTCCCGCTGAATCGTCAAATTCACCTTTGAACCCTTGGGGCCACGCATCTTCTGAACCGCATCCATCAATGTGAGGTCCTTGGTCGTCTCGTCGTTCACCTTTGTAATGAAGTCACCCGATTTGACCCCGGCTCGATAGGCCGGCGTGCCTTCGATGGGCGCAATGACCGCCAAGCGGTTTTCCTTGACCCCGATCTGGATGCCCACGCCTCCAAATTCACCCTTCGTTTCAACCTGCATTTCCTTATACATGTCTGCGGTCATATAGGCCGAATGCGGATCGAGGGTTGAAAGCATTCCACGAATCGCCCCCTGGACGAGATCCTTCACCTTCGTTTCATCGACATAACTCTTCTGAACTTGGGTCAACACCTCGGAGAAGGTTTTCAACTCGTCGTAGGTTTCCGTGGCATGTCCGGTCCGTTCCCACCCCTTGCCCAGCAGCACACCCACGACCAGCGCCACCACGACCGTTGGGCCTAACATCCAGAATCGTCGATGAGGATCCTGTTCCATGATGTAATATCCTTTCCTCTTCCTGTTCCTTAGCGCCTCGCCAACCATTGGAGAGGATCAATCGGCTCCGCCCCCTGGCGTAACTCAAAGTATAGAGTATTTTCACCTGTCATGCCTGTATCACCTGTTTCTCCAATTGCTTGCCCCGGGCCCACCTGTGCTCCCACTGTCGTCAGTATCTTCGACGCATGGGCATACAGAGAAAAGAACCCATTCTCATGATCAAGGATTATAACGAGTCCGTATCCTTTCAACCAGTCCGCATAGACAACTGAACCGGGCATCACCGCGTGAATAGCACTCCCTTCAATCGTCTTGATTTCGATGCCCCTCCGCTGCACATAGGTATTGAAGGTCGGATGTTTCTGACGGCCGAAGAAGGAAATGATGCTCCCATCGGCTGGCCATGGCAGTGCCCCTTTCACCCCCCGGAGGGCGGTTCCCCCGGTCTGCGGTCGGGCCGCTGCTGCGCGGCGGCGCTGCTCCAATTCGCGCAGAAGACTGTCGATGCGCGAGGCGGACCGTTCTAATTCTTGGAGGGCATGCTCGTAGGACTCTTTTTCATGAGTGATTTTCGCCAGATAGACCTTCTTTTCTTTCTTAACCGATTTCATCTCAGCCAATTGTTTCTCGGTGGTTTGCTTGTACGACAGCATTCCAACCCGCGCTTCTTCCCGCTGCCGCTCCGCCTGCTCCATACGGGCCATATCGGTCCGGAACATCCCCATAAGGGTGTAATCTCGTTCGGATACAGCGGATAAATATTGGAGCCGGCGTTGAAAATCGCCATAAGAGTCCGAGGCTAGCAAGGGTTTCCAATATCCAAACCGGCCCTCCATGTACTGAACTCGCAGCCGAGCCAGAATGGCGTCCTGGCGTTCCCGTACACTCACGTGTAAGTCGGCGAGTTGCGCATTGATGGCCTCAATCTCTTGGTCTTTCTTTCGCAGCTTTCGGCTAATCTCCTGGTGCGCTTGACGATAGCGCACCACACGTTCGTCGAGTGTCTGAATTCCCTGCAAGAGAGACTCTCGCTTTTTCCCTGCTTCATCAGCCTGCTTACGTTTTTCTTCGATCTGACCTTTGAGCTGGTTCAGGGCCTTGCGTTCTTTCTCAATCTTGTCGATGATCGGATCAGCAACCGCAACCGTTGCCCAGGAAAGACTCAGCAGCCCGCAGATCACGATTCCGACCTTCCCCGCCGTCCGGCACTTCATGCTTTGGCCTCGCCGAAACGGCGTATCGACACAAAGCTCCCAGCAAAACCAAGCCCCATCCCCACCGCAACCAGAGCAACACAGACTGACGGAGGGAAAAATGCGATGAGGTTGTCTAACCCGGAAAAACGTCCCATCGTTCGCATTTGCTGCCGAAATAATTCATACATGATCTTGAGCATGACTAACGAGAGTGTGCTGCCTAAGGCGCCAAGCGCCGCACCCTCCATGAGGTACGGAACACGAATAAATGTCGTCGTGGCTCCAATGAGACGCAGGATTGCGATTTCATCACGTCGGGCGAACAACGTGAGGCGAATCGTATTGGCAATAATGGTGACGGCAGCCGCCGAGAGAATCACGCCGATACCAACAGCGACTAACTCGATCGATCGAATGATTGTCGCGAGAGCATCGATCCAATCTTGATTATAGTCGACCTTGGAGACGCCGGCGATCTGCCTGACCCGTTCCGCCCATCGCTTAATTGCATCCAGCGAACGGAACGGCGGATTCAGTGCCACAACAAAGGAGGCCGGTAAGGGATTCTGGCCCAGCCCTTCAAGCAAATGAGACTCCGATGGAAACTGCGCCTTGAACTCCCCCAGTGCCTGTTCTTTCGAGATAAACAGCAGCGAGGATACGGCACGATCGGCTCGTAAGTGCTGCTCCACCTGAGCGACCGAATCGGAGGGGAGCCGCTCATCCAGATATACGATGATTTTTATATCGTCCTGGAGCCATCCGGCCGCTGCCCGCAGATTGACATAGAGCAGCAAGAAGATGCCAACGCAGGCCAAGGTAAAGGCCGTGGTCACGATGGCTACCACCGTCGTCGTCCGATTGGTCCACATGTTGACCCAAGATTCTCTCAGGAAATACGAGACGATCCTCACCTTTTCGCTCCCTGTTCCGGCAGCAACCGACCCTGTGACAATGTGAGCACCCGTCGATTCACTTGCATCATGACAAGCGGATCATGCGTGGCCACCACAACAGTGGTGCCGCGTGCGTTAATGAGCTTAAACAGTTCGATAATCTCGGATGTCAGGGCTGGGTCCAAATTTCCGGACGGTTCATCGGCCAACAAGACGACCGGCCCATTCACAATCGCGCGTGCGATGCAGACCCGCTGCTGCTCGCCGGTCGAGAGGCCCGCAGGAAGTTGATCGCGCTTGTGCTCGACACCGACCGCCCGTAACGCTTCGGAGACTTTTCGACGAGTATCGGCTGGAGAAATGCCCTGCACCAGCAAGGGCAGGGCCACATTGTCGAACACAGACTTCTTCGGCAGCAATCGAAAGTCTTGAAACACCGTTCCAACCTTACGGCGAAGATACGGAACGTCTGACGGCTTCAGCGATGTTACGTTTTTCTGATGGACGAAGATCTGTCCCTCATCTGGCTGTTCGGCACCGATAAGCATCCTTAACAACGTCGACTTACCGGCACCACTGGGTCCCATGAGGAGAACAAATTCTCCTTTGCCGATCTCAAACGTGACGTCCGAAAGCGCCAGCCGGTGATCATAGTGCTTCGACACATGGATCAATTGAATCATTGATGCTCTACCAACGGAGATCTTCTCCGGACACTTCGAAGGCGTTCTGAATATGCTCGATCTGAGGGATAACAGCCTCCGTGCCTTGTAGCAAGACGACATCGAATCGGCATAGTCGATCCTTAATGTGATGGCGAGCCAAATACTGAGCCGCTAGCTGAATCAACTTCTCCTGCTTCCGTTGATGGACGGCATGTATGGCTCCGCCGAATGCGTCGCTCCGACGCGCTTTTACCTCGACAAAGACAAGCACCTGACCGTCCTCAACCACTAAGTCCAGCTCCCCCACCGACGAACGCAGATTGCGTGCCACAATCCGATACCCCTTGTGCCGCAGATATTCCTCTGCCGCCGATTCTCCTTCTTGCCCCAACAGTTTCCGGGGATCTAAGAGGGTCACTGAATCATCCTTGGAGCTACATCCAGACTCGTCTGCGAGAGGAGCCATGGACCTCCATGGCTATGTAAGAGCTGTGCGACTGGAGCGAATGTCCGCCGGTGAATTGCACAGGGACCATGTCGAGCAAGCCGTTGCAAATGCTCGTCCGTCCCATACCCTTTATGGGAGAGAAAATTATACTCAGGATAGGCCCGGTGATAGGATGCCATCATGCGATCCCGCGTGACTTTGGCCACGATCGACGCGGCAGCCACCGAAATCGACAGCGTATCACCCTTAATGATCGATCGCAAAGGAGTGCCGAGACCCGACAATGTCATGGCATCGATCAAAAGGTAGTCTGCCTGCGGAGTCAGCAATGCCAACGCACGACTCATGGCAAGACGAGTCGCTTCCAAAATGTTGAGGCGGTCGATCTCCTGCTCAGTGGCAACCCCGAT
>DATDFW010000272.1:0-2559 GCA_036522375.1 Nitrospiraceae bacterium | reverse complement strand
TTTGGACAGCTTCCCACCCAGCCGCAGCTCACACGATGGCACAAGGACATCGTCCATCACCGTCGCATCAAATTCAAGATCGTCGATTTATTGAAATGTCTTCCGGAACATGGGCATCCCATGGACACCTTGCAAGCTGCGGTTGCCGCTTTGGGAATGTTTTATCCAGGCCGGAATGTCCAGGACATCGAAAACAATTATTGGTCTGCCGTCCGTCTTGTTGCCAAATTACCGACGATCGTCGCGGCCTGGGCTCGTCTGCGGCATGGGGATGAGTATATACCACCAAGAGATGATCTCGGATTTTCAGAAAACTTCCTCTACATGTTGACCGAGATAGAACCGCTGCCCCTGTGGGGCGATATTTTTGACGACTGCCTGATCCTCCATGCCGAGCACACGATGAATGCTTCAACCTTCACCGGCATGGTTACCGCCTCAACGCTGGCTGATCCCTACACGGTCGTCGCGTCCTCAATCGGGGCTCTCAAGGGTCCGCTCCATGGCGGGGCCAACGAAGAAGTCGTCCAGATGCTCAAGGAAATTAGTGAACCGAGCCGGGTCCGATCGTTCCTGGAAGAACGGGTCCACGCGAAACAGAAGCTTATGGGATTCGGTCACCGGGTCTACAAAGTCAAAGATCCTCGTGCCACGATCCTACAAACTTTATGTGAGCGACTTTTCAAAGAATGTGGCAATTCACAGTTATACGAAGTGGCGTTAGAGGTCGAGCGGGTGGCAGAAGAATTACTGAAAGGGAAGGGGATTTATCCCAACGTCGACTTCTATTCCGGAATTGTCTACGACAAGATGGGCATTGAGACCGATCTCTTCACACCGTTATTCGCGATGGCACGGGTGTCCGGCTGGCTGGCCCATTGGCTTGAACAGCTCCGCGAGAATAAACTGTTTCGTCCAGATCAAATTTATTCAGGTGAGCACAATCGGCCGTACGTGCCCATAGAGCAACGCTAAACTTTTCTTTTGGCAGCTACTTCCATAAGTCGCCCCACCCTCTTGACTCCATGCCGACCCGAGTTATCTATCACCCCAGGTAGACGAATCGGAGCGCGCCTCCAATAGATGCTCTTAAATAGTGTGAACAAGAATAAAAAGGAGGTCTAATATGACACTCGTACGGTGGGATCCATTCCGTGAACTTGAAGATATGTCTGACCGGTTAAATCGGATGTTTAGCCGTCCCGCACTGCCTCGGACTAATGGGAAGGAGACGATGGTAGTCGCCGACTGGGTACCATCCGTGGATGTCAGCGAAACGGATGGGGAGTACCAGATTAAGGCGGAGATCCCCGATGTGAAGAAGGAAGATGTAAAGGTCACACTGGAAGATGGCGTCCTCACTATCCAAGGTGAACGCAGGCAGGAAAAGGAAGAGACGGGGAAAAAGTATCATCGGGTAGAGCGTTCCTATGGCAATTTTGTCCGGAGCTTCACATTGCCTGATCTCGTCGATGAGGAAAAAGTGAAAGCGGAATTCAAGGACGGTGTGCTGAATCTCCAGCTGCCCAAGTCTGAGAAGGCGAAACCGAAAGCGATCGAAGTCAAAGTCGGTTAATCCCAGAGTTCTATACATCTGGTATGCAGAGAGGCCCGCCCTGGCGGGCCTCTTCATTTTCGCGCCTACGTTTCACCGTTGGGTGGTTTCGCACATCACGAGTTCCCAGCTCATATTCTCCAGATCATACCGCAACACATACCGATGTTGATCGCTGGCACAAACCCGAAAGTAACTATGCGTCTCTGTATACCACCGCGCCACAATCTCACTCACCAGTAATCGAACTCCTTCCAGCGTAAATGCCCGAGGTGTCTCCTCACCCTTGTACCCAGCGTAGGCTTCGACCATGACGTGGGGCGAATTCATCTCCATACCCTTGTGCCCTTGTGCAAGCAGGCGGCCTAAGTTTATCATGACGCCCGCAACGAGTGAGAACCCTTACCATGGAGTAGAGCGCATGAAGAACACACAGACCGACAAAACGGCGAGATCAACAAACGCAACGAGAGTTGAGCGGGACACGATGGGAGAACTCGCTGTACCGGCTGCCGCATATTATGGTGTGCAAACCGCCCGCGCCATCGAGAACTTTCCGATCAGTTCTTTGCGATTCCCGCGCGCCATGATCCGGGCTATGGGAATGATCAAACGTGCTGCTGCAACAGTCAATCAATCACTAGGCCTCCTCGATAAGAGATCAGCGGATGCGATCAACCAGGCCGCAACCGATGTCGTCGAGGGGAAACTCGACGCCGAGTTCCCCGTGGACATTTTTCAAACCGGTTCAGGGACCTCGACGAATATGAATGCCAACGAAGTGATCTCCAATCGTGCCACCGAGTTGTTAGGCGGAGCACGGGGCAGCAAGTTGGTACATCCAAACGACCACGTTAATCTGGGTCAATCCAGTAACGATGTGATTCCCACGGCGATCCATATCGCTGCCGGAGAGATGTTGCAACAGCAGCTCATTCCTGCGCTCGGCAGCTTGCAGAAATCTCTCACACGAAAGGCCAAAGAGTTCGACAAGATCGTCAAGA
>DATDFW010000271.1:0-6118 GCA_036522375.1 Nitrospiraceae bacterium | reverse complement strand
GGTTGATTCCGCCTTCGGTCAAGGTGGCCGTGATCAGGTCGGCATCAACCGTATTGTCCTCAAGCTGGAGTAAGCGGAGCGGGGTTTTCACAGGTCCTTTTTGAGGAAACTACTCGATCGGCTCAGAGCTTTCGGGAGGCGGTTCGTTGATTACGCCCCAAAAGACACCGAGTTCCTTCACGGCCGTGATGAACTCGTGAAACTCAACCGGCTTCACGACGTAGGCGTTGGCACCCAACGCATAACTTTGGGCCAAATCGCGCTCCTCTCGCGAGGACGTGAGCATGACTACGGGGATCGGTTTCAGGTTCACGTCGTTCTTAATGGTTTTCAAGACTTCGAGCCCGTCGACTTTCGGCATCTTGAGATCCAAGAACACAACTACAGGATTACCCTGCTGCCTGGTGGCAAAGATTCCTCGACAATAGAGATAGTCGAGGACTTCAGCACCATCGTGACAGACCACTACTTTGTCAGCGATATGATGTTCCTCCATCGCGGCCAACGCAAGCTCGGCATCACGCGGGTTATCTTCAGCGAGCAGGATTGGCTTGACCGTGGTCATCGGAGAGGCCTCGCGACAGGGAGCGAAAAATAGAAGGTGGCCCCTTCGTCCGGTGCTCCTTTGGCCCAGGTCTGTCCGCCATGCCGATGGATGATTCGGCGGACATTGGCGAGACCGATACCGGTCCCTTCAAACTCGTCATTTCGGTGAAGACGCTGAAACACGCCGAACAATTTGTTGACATACTGCATGTCGAATCCGACCCCATTATCGCGCACGAACACCTCAGCCTCACCTGATTTTCGTGTGACGACGCCGATTTCGATCTTGGCCTCCGGCCTCGTGGCTGTGAATTTTAGCGCATTGGAGATCAAATTTAAGAAGACTTGGCGCAACATCGCAGGATCCCCCAATACGTTAGGCAGTGGGTGCATTGTCCAGGAGATTGTCCGCCCTTGCAAGTCAAGACGTAAATCGTGAAGGACGGTTTTGACGAGTTGATCCAAGTTGACGGTCGTACGAAGCATGTCCTGGCGACCCATACGAGAAAAGACGAGTAGATCGTCGATCAGTTGTCCCATCTGTTTTGCGGAGTCTGAAATCGTCTGCAAATAGCGGCGCGATTTGTCGTTGAGGGCTTCACCGGCGGCCTTAGACAACAAAGCCGCATAGCCGTCGATATGACGAAGCGGGGCACGCAAGTCATGCGACACGGAATAGCTGAACGCTTCTAATTCCTTATTGGCGGCCTGGAGTAGCTCCCCCCGACTCTGCAACTCCGCGGCCACTCGGCGTCGCTGGGTGATATCGTGATGGATCAAAAAGTATACGGAGGCCAAGAGTACCAATTGCAGGAGTGCACCGAGGCCGAGCAAGGCGATCGTATTTCTTGTGCTTCCAGCGGATTGAGCGACCCGCCATAGAAGCGCTCGTCGTTCGGCCGAGTCGACCTCCGTCATCAGGCGATGGATTGCCTCGAGTTCATTTTTCGCCGCCCCAGAGAGTGCAAGGTGGCGAACGCCCTCATAGCCATGCTGTTCACGCCGGGTGATGGCTCCTGCCTCTGCTCCCAGTTGTCCTGCAATGAGTCGCTCGAGTGTCTCCACGCGGGCCTGCTGTTCAGCTTCCTCGTTCGTCAAGCCTCTGAGATACCGTAGATACTCGGGCATTTGTTCGACAACAGCCCGGTAGGATGTGAGATAGGATTCATCGCCGGTGACGAGATAGCGCCGATGGCCGCTTTCAGCAGCACCGAGGGCTTCTCCGACTGAGCCGAGTAACTGGACCAATTCGTGACTTCTGGTATCGAGCCGGCTGTTCTCGATTAAGATGGCGGTGTTGCGATAGGAGATGGCACTGATGACCACAATGCCGGAAAACACAAGCCCAAACATCGCAAGGACACGTCGCTCGATCGACCACTGGGTAAACCATTTTAATCGTCTGGGAACCTCGGGAATCAGTGCCGGATTGCTGTCGGAAACTGGTTCCAATCGCACGGGTGTGGATGCAGCCGCATGTTCCTGCGTGACGGATTCCATAATTCACCCGTGCCGGACGTGAGGATATAAGACAGCGTCGTGGAAACTGTACCCTCCTCCGAAAGCCCCTGCAAGAAATATCTTCGCAGAATACTCGCTGGGGCACAGGAGAACCGCCCCTGGTGACCTCAGCCCCCGAGAGGGGTGACAGCAAGGGGAACAGGAAGAGATGCGGTTGGATCCGCGAAGTGTGAAAACATCAAGATGGCCGAAACGACCCAGTCCGTGACAGGTTGTGGATAGACCCCGATCGTAAGAGTGCCAATGAGGCAGACGTAGACGACCACCTTGATCGGCCCCGAGACCTTGACGGGCGACCGGTCATGGGGTTCAGTGACGTACATCTTCTTCACGACAATGAGGTAGTAGTACATGGAGATCACGATGTTAATCAGTCCCACCGTAATGAGCAGGTAGAGTCCTTCCTTTATGGCAGCGACAAAAATATACAGTTTGCCGATAAAGCCAGCCAGCGGGGGTACACCCGCCAACGATAAGAGAAAAATCAGCATCGAGAAGGCAAGAAATGGCGATCGGCGTCCCAGGCCGCTGTAGTCATCGATTTCCTCACTCCCGATGGCTTCGCCGACGGCGATGACTATGGCAAAGGCACCGAGGTTGGCGAACAGATAGGTCACGAGGTAGAACAGCAAGGCGTCGCTGCCCATCTTTGTCCCAGTCGCGAGGCCGATTAGAATATTACCGATCTGAGCGATACCGGAATAAGCCAAGAGCCGTTTCATATTCTTCTGAGCGATGGCCACGATGTTGCCATAGGTCATGGACAAGATGGATGCAGCAACGAGCAGCAGGGCCCAGATCGGCTTAAAAGTCCCCAAGGCGACAAAGAACATTCTCAAGAGGATAGCGAAAGCCGCTGCTTTGGGTGCGATCGAAAGAAACGCAGTCACCGGTGTCGGCGATCCATGATAGGTGTCTGGAATCCACGAGTGGAAAGGCACGGCACCAATTTTGAATCCTAATGCGCCGAAAATCAGCAGGAAGCCAATAACCAATCCCGGTGTGACCTGTGCCGACGTCATGTCGGAAAACACCAGCTTGCCTGTTTCCCCGTAGACCAGGCTGATGCCATAGGCAAGGAGGCCTGCGGCGAAGATACCTAGGATAAAAAACTTGATGCCTGCTTCGTTCGAAGCCGTGTCCTCTCGGAGATAGGCAACGAGGACATAGAAACCCAGGGTGGAAAACTCCAACGCCACGAAGACCGATAATAGATCGTTTGCGGAGGCCATAAACATCATGCCGAGAGCCGACATCAAGGTCAGAAAATAATATTCCCCACGGAAGAACTTGAATCGATGAATGTAATCGACCGAGGCGAGAATGACGAGGATCGTCGATCCCACGATGAACATTTTGAAGAAGAGGGCCATCCGGTCTAGGGCAAACATGTTCGCGAAGAGGGTCCCGGTGATGCCGGTGAAATCGAACCAAGCCAAGCAGCCAAGGGTGGCGACGAGCCCGACGATGCTGAAGTAGGCCAGTTGTTCGTTGGGCAGCCGAGGGAACGAGAAATCAATGATCAAGATAAGACAGAGCCAGGACGTGAGCAGGATTTCTGGTAACAGCAGCAGGAGATCGGAGGGAGACATGGACAGCGTGAAGGTCATTCGAACCCTCGTGAGGATGGAGCGGTGAGAAGGGAGGGAGAGTTCGTCAAGCGCAAAGCATCAGGCGTCTCCCGCTGACTTATCGTCTCAGATGAGGCCTCTACTGTTTCTCGATCGAGCCCAGCCACCGGCACGACACGTATGATCTTGGCGATCAAGGGATCGACGCCAGAACGCACCACGTCATAGAGATGCATGGGGAAGAAAAAGAACCCGATGCTGACCGTAATCATAATGAGGAGCGGAAGACGATCAACCAAAGCCACAGCGTCGTGCGCATGACTGTACTTCTGGTCCATTGGTCCGTAGAAGAGCCCGCGCATCATCTTGAACAGGTAGGCCAGGGTTAAAACAATGCCCACCACGGCCACGATGACTTGGAACGGATACTTGTTCCAACTGCCGACGATGATCATGACTTCGGCGATAAAGTTCACGGTGCCTGGCACGCCGATCGAAGCCATACAGGCAACCACGAAACAGCCGGAGATAAAGGGCATGCGATTCGAGAGCCCGCCGAGCGAAGGAATGTCGCGGCTGTGTGTCTGATCGTAGATCCACCCGGCCATGGCGAAGAGCATACCCGTGGCCATGGCATGGGCAAACATATACATCACCGCGCCGGTTAAGCTGATGTAGTCCAACGCAGCCATGCCTAAGAAGACATAGCCCATGTGACTCGAACTCGAATACCCGATGACGTACTTGGTATCCTTGGCATAGAACGCGACGAACCCGCCATACACGATACTGAACATGCAGAGCACGGCCGCGATGGGCATGAGTTCTCTGGTGGTCTCCGGCAGAATCTCAAACGCTACCCGGATGATGGAAAAATGGCCGAGCTTCATCAGCACACCCGCGTGCAACATACTTGTGGCAGCCGGCGCAGCTGCATGGCCTACAGGAGACCAGGAGTGCAGGGGCCACAGCGGCGCGATTGAGGCGAAGCCGAAGAAAATCAGGAGCCAAATGATCTTGTCCAATGTCGTACCCAAGACCGGGATGTTCATTAATTTGGCCTGTTCTCGTAGGACCAAAATGTCGAAGGTATTGAGCCCAGAGTACTTGTAGATCAGCAACATACCCATCAGCGCCACGACGGCAAAAGCCGACAGAAAGAGCACCAGTTTCATTGCGGCGTATTCTTTACTGTTGGATTCGAAGTTGAGGATAAACCCGACCGAATCCCGCTGTTTGATACCTGCCGGATCCGTCATCTCGTTGTATTTTTTTGTGTGGCTTCCCCACATGCCCAACAGAAGATACATGGGGATCACGGACATTTCGTAGAAGAAAAAGAGAAAGAACAGATCCAACGACATGAAGACGCCGATCGTGGCGGCGGCGAGGATGAGCAACCAGATATAGAATTCTTTCGTCCGATCCTTGATGTGCCAGGAGACAAAAATGCCTGCGAACAACAGGATGCTCGATGCCAGCACTAGCGGGGTCCCGATCCCGTCCACCCCGAGGTGAAGCGAAATCCCCAACTGGCGAGACCATATGAATTTCTGGATAAATTGGAATCCCCCCGTTACGTGATCGTAGGCATAGAACAGGTAGAGGGAGGCGAGCAGAGAGACAAGGGCTGATCCGGCGGCGATTCCTCGCACAAGCATCGCTTGACGGTTGGAGACGAAGATCAGCGCGATCGCTCCCACAAAGGGGGCAAACAGAATATAGAGTAGTGTGTAGTCACCCATACAAATTAATCCACCCTTACCGGCTGTGCGGACTCGATTGACGCAACGGTCCCCCGTTCGAGTCGATCCACCAACGCCTGCAAGGATCCGTTCATCATTCTCAAAAAGGGAGAGGGATAGAGGCCGATCCAAAGAATCATCACGGACAAGGACACCGCGATCAGTAATTCGCGTGGATGGAGATCACTGATCGAATCCTTGACGGCCTTGCCGATCGGTCCCAGCATCGACCGTTCGTAATACCAGAGAAAATATGCTGCGCTGAAAATGACGCCGGTGACCGCGATCCCACCATACAGCCAATTGGCCTTGAAGGTTCCCAAAAGAATCAGGAATTCACCGACGAAGCCATTGGTGCCCGGCAGACCGATTGAGGCTAACCCGAGGAACAGGAAATAGCTTGCGAGCAAGGGGGTCTGCTTTGCCATCCCGCCGAATGAGCCAATTTGGGTATTCTGCTGCCTCGAATAGAGAAAACCCGCAATGAAGAACAAACCCGCTGTGCTGAAACCCAAATTGATCATGGTGAGTAGACTGCCTTGGAGCCCTTGATAGTTCAGAGCGAACAAGCCGACCACAACAAATCCAAGGTGACTGATGCTGCTGAACGCGAGGAGTCGGCGAAAATCGTGTTGGATCAGCGCCATGATCGCTCCATAGATAATCGCCGCCAATCCCAGCGCCATGACGATCGTGACCACTGTCTGGCTTTTCGATGCGTCCGGAAGCAATGGA
>DATDFW010000270.1:0-4411 GCA_036522375.1 Nitrospiraceae bacterium | reverse complement strand
GAATCGGCGTTATTCATTCAGCAGGGGAAGGGGATACTGATTGTCGGCGACGCGTTGATAGGAAAGCCGGCCGGCTCCGTCAGTCTGTTGCCCGCTGAAAAATATGCCGATATCCGAAAGGCTCAAGAAGGACTGCGCCGTCTTTTGAAATACAATTTCGATAGTTTGTTGGTCGGCGACGGGGCCTCGATCCTTACCGGTGCGAAGCAGGCGGTCCAACGGTCGCTCCAACCCATATTATGACGCTACGCAACGGACTCTCAGAAGAACTCAATCGCCAGGGGAACGAGCATTTTTCGCGCGGGCTCTATACCGATGCCTATACGTGCTATGCGAAGGCGTTGGAATGTGACCGTCTGACTGGTGACCAACGGGCGTTGGCTGCTACGCTGGGAAATCTAGGGAATATTTGCGCGGTCAGTGGGCGTCGGGAATCGGCCCAGACCTATTATCAGGAGGTGTTGGAACTCCAGAAGATTCTCGGGGATGACAAGGGGATCGGGACGACCCTGGGCAACTTGGGGAACCTGAGGGCCGATGCGGGCGAATGGGACCGCGCCAAGGCCTACTATCTTGAAGCCCTGGATCTCATGTGTAAGACTCACGATGAGGCAGGCAAGGCGGTGCTGTTTTCGGATCTTGGTTTGGTCGCGCGCGAGACGAAAGAGTATGAGCAGGCGATGGGATACTATGAACAATCGTTGGTCTTGATGCGGCGATTGGGAAATGAAGGCGGCGTGGCCGATGCCTGGCGCATGATCGGTCGAACGTTCTTGCTCCAGCAGCGCTATGACGATGCCATTGCATGCTGCCAAACCAGTCAATCCATTGCCGAACGATCGCGCGATGAGTTGAGGGCCGGCGGCGCTCGCTTTGTACTGGTTCAATGTTATGAAGAGACCGGTAAGCTACGTGAGGCGGCGGATCTCCTTGAACAGGTAGTGCAGATGGACCGCAAATATCAGTTGCCGAAACTTGAAGAGAATACCCAACGGTTGGCGATCCTGCGTGCCAACCTCCTGGAGCAGGATGGGGAGTCGCCTCATCGAAAGACGCATGTATGAGTGACGAAATTTCAGCGGCGTGGGCCACCCTCAAGGCCTCGCTTGCCGCTACATATCCCCAACTGCTGGAATTGGAAGTCGGTGGTCCGCTGACGATGGATCTTGGCTCCGATGGATGGCTGCTGGAAATCACGCCGGAAGGAAAGTTGCTCTGTCAGTATGGTATGGCGATTGACGATGTGATGATCCTTCTGTCCGATGGGACACCGGAAGATCTTGGTACCGATGAAATTGCGAAGCAGGCCAAGTACTACATCCAGCCTGCGGTTTCGAAGTACCGGGCGATTCTGCTGAAATCAGGATTTTCTGAACAATCCGAGATCACCGACGAGTATGTGGCGGCTCGCTTCGAGCGAAATGTGGAGGTGGGAAATCCTGCAGCAGTGCAGGATTTGATGCGCTGGTGCGTGCGCACGATCGGCGTGGTGTAGGAGCCTATCTGAGTAATGCCATTCTACTGCGGTAAACGATCTGCCGGTATCTGCGTCGTTCTCGGCCCGAAAAAATCCTCATCGTATTTCTGCGATTACGCATCCGGCTTTTTCGGGCCTTGCGCCGCTCATCTACTAGCTTCTCCTTCGCCTCGCAACGAAGGATTACTCAGACAGGTTTCTAGGTGAGGCGGCGGATCGTCACGTTCGATGACTTGCGCGATGCGATTACGGCGTATCGCTTACCGAGGGTCTTGATTGCCGCTCTTGAGCTACACCTGTTTACGGCGATCGGTACGAATGTATGGACGATTCCTGCCTTAGCTCGTGAGATG
Source organism: Nitrospiraceae bacterium (assembly GCA_036522375.1). Taxonomy (GTDB): domain Bacteria; phylum Nitrospirota; class Nitrospiria; order Nitrospirales; family Nitrospiraceae; genus Palsa-1315. The sequence continues at coordinate 2,581 of DATDFW010000270.1, read as the reverse complement.
AAGGTGAGTGAGCGAGGGCTGGCCATCCTCTGCCGGACTCTTGCTATGGTCGGCGTACTGAAGAAAATGGGCGAGACCTACACGAACAGCCAGTTGGGCGCCACGGCGCTGAATGCACACCATCCAGCCTATCGAGGGGACTATCTACAGCTGGTCGTGAGCCATTGGGTTGATTGGGGACGCCTGCTGGAATCGGTGAAGAGTGGATTGCCGCTTGATCATGAGGAACCGGAGGGGCCGGAATATCGCCGCCGGTTCACGTGGGCGATGCATCATCGGACTTTAGAGATTGCTCCGAAGATTGCGGCGCAGATCAATCTGCGTGGCGTGGAGACCCTGCTCGATCTTGGGGGCGGCCCCGGCACCTATGCTATGGCCTTCCTCGCGAAGAATCCCGCACTCCGCGCCACCGTGTGCGACCGTCCCACAGCTCTCGATGTATCAAGAGAGATCGCCTCGACTCACAAGGCTGGCCCGCGACTATCTTATCTGCCTTTGGATGTGATGACGGAAGATATTCCCGGCACCTATGATGTCATTTGGTATTCGAACGTGCTCCACATCTACTCACCGAAGGACAATCAGGCGCTGTTTCGGCGTGCGTTGGCTTCTTTGAACCCCGGAGGTCGCCTGCTGATTCAGGATGCTTTTCTCCATGACCGGGACGGTTTGTTTCCCGAAGAGGCGAGTCTTTTCGCAGTCTCAATGTTGCTGTTCACTGAAGGGGGCAATACCTATTCGACAGCCGACACGAAAGCCTGGTTGACGGATGCAGGATTTGAACGGATTAGGGTCGTGCGGATGAAGAAGGGGATGGAGGACTGGGAGGACGGGATTCTGGAAGCCTGGCGCCCTGAAACGAATGCAAAAATGCGCGCCCGCCGAACAGGATCAATAAAAAGTTCACGGTTCCGCTCATTACGCTGAACAGAAACAGCCCGCCGGTCTTGTCCTGCCCACCCAGGATGCTCGTGACCGTGGCAAGGTCTAAAGCCAATCCCACCGTTCCATAGATCACGCAAGCCATGGTGGTCCAGGTCCATCCAATCCACACGAGGCTCGCAAGGGTCAAAGGACATGCAATAAGATAGATTATCCATCCGACTCGGCTGGCTTCCGTGGCAGGAGGTATGAGCTGGATCGTGTTGGCTCCGATGAGGCAGAGTGCTGCGAGCAGGCCGATCAGTATCCAGGTATGTCGCATGGATTGAATGATACGCGTGTCTCCTCCGCACAGCAACAGCATCATGCAGAAAAAGTCCGCCAGCAGCGTTCTCGGCTCATCGAAATCCTCAACGTACCCCAGAGGGTACGCCTCGGTTTCGACTTCTGCGGCCTTGCTGGACGGGATTTTTGAGCATCCTGCGGGAAGGCGCCTCTCATGTCACGGGAGTGCAGACCTTCGAAGTTCAGCTGTGGCGAAATGGTTTTTTTCGCAGCATGATGTAGGATGCTAATTGTGCTGAATGAGAGATCGCGAAGGATTACAGCGATGGCAGGTCCATCCGACAGAGCTGCTCAAACTTGTCTTCTGATCTATGATGGGCAATGCCGTCTCTGTGTCACCGCCAAGAAGGGCCTGGAGCGAATGGAGAGTCACACCGATGCTCCCCCGATACGGATGGTTCCGTATCAGAGCGAAGAGGCTAAGCAGGCATTGAGGGAAAGTTATCGATCAGGTCGTCCTAATGCCGCTTTTCTGGTTCGTCCCAACGGGGAAATTGCCCGTGGTCTTGATGCATTTCTGTCCCTGTTGCCGGGCCTCAAGGGAGGCCGCATACTCGCAGTCCTTTTAAGTCTCCCATTGGTGAAGCCATTCGGCTATCTGCTGTATTGGTTTGTAGCTCGATACCGATATTCAATCTTTGGCACCGTTCCTCTTGTGGAAGCCCCCAATGATTCGAGTCCGTCCAGTCGAGAAATCTCTCAAAAGTAACCTCTTTTCCGCTCGCGATACAATTCTCCTCCAGTGCTTGAAAGGATAAGGCTGAGATGCAAAGAGCCTGGATCCTCGCTCAACCTTAGCCTTGACCTCAGCCTAGTCCGTCTCTCTATCCCCCCTCTTTCGATGGGTTTCCCCCCATAGTGGGGAATTTACGCTGAATGGAGCCAGTGCCAAAATTTCTATGACGTGAGGGAGGACCCGCACATGACGATCAGTCCCTGTCTCATGAGCAGGCGGAGTAAGAAGGCTTTTTGCGCTGGAGTAATTTCATGTGCCCTGATCGGTTCCGGCTTTCCGCAGGCAGCATGGACTGCAGACCTCTCGTCTCTCGTACCAGTGAAACCCAGAAAAGTTGTGGCAGCTGGTGTCGGACATGAGAATGCTGAAACATCAACGATTACCGTGAAAACCTATGATGCCGAGAATGGTGCGATTCTTTCTGACGAAACCTATGAATTGAACGTGAGTGAGGACGCAGCGTTAGCGGGAAGCCAACCGCAGGAGAGGATCTTTGCGGGAGGAGTCGGACCGGGAGCCGACGGACTTTCGGCCTTCGTGCTCCGCGTTTATGACGCGGCCACAGGCCGGTTTCTTTGGGAAGGTCTGCTGAACCTCAATGCCGGGGATCAAGAGTCC
>DATDFW010000269.1:0-2254 GCA_036522375.1 Nitrospiraceae bacterium | reverse complement strand
CCTTCCATGCCTCGCAAGGTTCCCGGACCAGCCGTCGCCGTGAAACACCTCACGCCAGCTCGTGACCCACCTGCGATTGCCGCCATCACCCCGACTTCTTCTTCACCGCGATAGTACTCTTTCACATACCCTTCGCCGTAGAGCACGCCGATGAGCTGCATCGTTTCGCTCTGCGGAGTGATCGGATAGGCGATAGCCAAGTCCACACTGGAGCGCCGAACGGCCTCTTTCGCCGCTTCGCTGCCCGTGATGAACTCCTTCGTCCGTGGAGCTTCTAGGAACATGTACTCCGGCGTGACCACCTTCTGCCGTTTCGCTTCGGCATGGGGGTCCTTCCTCCCGCCGGTCAGATCTGCCTTAGGGGCAGCGACACTTGTGATGGGATCGCCCTGTGGGTTTGTTTTTTGTTCGGCTTCGAGTGCTTCACTCATAATGACACCTCTTGGCTATGTTGCCCGTGCTGTTCGACCTTGCTTAACCTTCACGCTTCATCTGCTCGGCGGAATGGCCAAAGGCGGCTGCGCTGGTCTCGCCGACAGTAACGGGCGCAAAGGTGAGGGGACTCGTGTGAGTTTTGCCGCCGTGAACTCTCGACTGCGTGCCGGTAAATCGCACGTTCTCACCGTTCTCCGGTAACTTAATACCCATTTCCTCGCGTACACGCTTGAAGACCTGCGCGGTCTTTCTCAATTTGGCCGTGTCCGAATCTCGAATCGTCAGCATGGCATCTTCATGTCCCTGCTCCGCACAGATCGCCATCGTCAGACAGTTCGTCCCTGCACGAATCATTTTCAAGGTCAAGTTGGCGTAATGACAATGCACACCGACAAAGATGCAGGCTTCAATCTTGTTACCCCAAATCGTGAGGTTCGGATGGTTTGGATTAATAACCTCTTCAGGGTCGATCTTCGGATACTTCGGACGGTAGTCCGGCATTGGAATAATCAGGACATTTGGTATCTGGGCGGCGATCTCCAACACGGCCTTGGCCTTTTCAATGGCATGCTCGTTCCAGGCCCAAAGAACCAACGGCCCCGGAAAGATCGTCGCGTTGGGGCTGGTCAGCATTTTACGGGCCATCTCCTCGATAACCTTGTCTTCATTGGGCTCCAGCAACCCATAATAAAGCCCCTCCCCCGGATCAGGCAGCGAAACCCCCAACTGAGCTGCCGACGGAGGATGGAATCCGGCCGGACCAGGAACAATGATGCGTTCTCTTGTATCTGCCGTCGTTGCCACTCGCGTCCCCCCTTAATTACCTATCACAATCATTGGATTGGACAGAGCCGCAACCGTAGTCTTCTCTTCATACCGAATGTTATCGGTTACGGCGGCCAGCGGCAATTGGTCGATCATGATCATCTTGATGGCATTGTTTTTTGCCATCGTGTCACATACCCACACACACAGTGCACAGCCCTTGCACCGATCCACCGCAACGTATGCGGTGCCATACTTGTAGCCCTTATCCGTCCCCATCGTTTCGCTATACTGAATAGTGTTCGCTTCAGGGCAATATTGTGTGCAGAGCTTGCAGCTCTTCGAGGCACAAATCGCAACATCGATATTGGCTACCAGATACATGAAAACTCCTTCGTACTACATCCTGGTTAGGCACCCACGGCGATACGAATTTCCGACCGTTTGACTGATGGCGCAGCCCAACCATGGTCGACCGCGTAGTTCCAGCCGGCCTGAATCACCGCTACATTCTTATCGATCAGTTCCTGTTTCTTTTTGAATTTCCGTTCGACGACGCTGTCCAACGCCGCGGTACCGCCGGATACGACAAATCCCTTGCCAAGGAATCGATCTTTCACCGATGTTTCCAGCGCTTCAACAGAGGTGAGGCCCGTGATGGCGCCAATGGCGCCCATCAATGCCATGTTCGTCGCGAGATCCATCCCTGCAACTTCGAGAGACAGTTTGGTGGCGGGAAAGTAATAGAGCTTCGCACGACGCTCTTCCAGCTCACGCTGCTGATCCCTGTGAAGGGACATGGGCCCATCGTTATTGATCAGCGCAATCCCGTCTTCCTTCAATCCAAAGTAGAACGGCATGGTATACGACTTACCGTGGGTGATGACCTGCGGATGGAAAATAATGATGATGTGCGGGAAGGTAATTTCCCCAATCTCATAGATCGGTTCATCCGACACACGGACGTAGCTTTCGACCGGTGCCATCCGTTTTTCCGACCCATAAAATGGGACGATTGTGCTTTCACCGCCGGCATGAATCACAGCGGTACTGA
>DATDFW010000268.1:0-3753 GCA_036522375.1 Nitrospiraceae bacterium | reverse complement strand
CAAAGAAGCCGAAATCAGTCTTGAAAAAGCCCGCCTCCGCAAGAAGATTGCCGAACGCGCGCGCAAGCCCAGCCACTGACATCCTCGTCAGATCATTCAATAATCAACAAAACTCCGTTCTCGACTGACAAGGACATCTTGTATTGCAGCACTGTCTTTTAGACTAGATCGAATGAACAGACAATGGGAGCGACAGGGCTATAGACAACCCAGGCAACATCCCAATTGCAATTGAACCTTGTGCTGCAGTAGCGTGACCTAACCGTGTTGGTGAGGACGATTCGTCAATGGTGACCGAGTTTGTTGTAACGGCCGGCGAGATGCCGAAACGGCTGGATGTCTTTCTGGTGCATCGTGAGCCCAAATTATCGCGGTCAGCCTTACAACGTTTGATCGGCCAAGGGCATGTACGGATCAATGGTCAGATCGTCAGGCCCAGTCACAAGATTCGGCCAGGCGACTCGATCGTCTTTGACATTCCGAAAGCGGAGCCGCTGGAGCACAAGGGAGAGCCGATCCCACTCGAAGTACTCTACGAAGACGACCTGTTGCTGCTCCTAGACAAACCAGCTGGCTTGGTTGTTCATCCTGCGCCGGGTCATTGGGCTGGCACGCTGGTGAATGCCCTCCTCCATCATTTTCAAACATCCGGCGGTACGGTTTCGACGATCGGAGGGAAGGAACGGCCAGGGTTGGTTCATAGGCTGGACAAGGACACATCCGGAGTCATGGTGATCGCCAAGACAGACGATGCCCATCGTGCGCTTTCTGCTCAATTCAAACATCATACGATCACGCGGGTGTATGAGGCCCTCGTCTTAGGCGTGCCCAAAAAAGGACATGGGATAATCGAGCTGGCAATTGGTCGTGACAGGAAAGAACGGAAAAAATTTTCTGCTTACACGGCGCGACCAAAAGAATCCGTAACGGAATATAAGGTCGAACATCGCTTTGGCAAACTGGCCGCCCATGTGCTGTTGTACCCGCGCACAGGCCGGACTCACCAACTTCGCGTCCATCTAGCATCGCTGGGTCATCCAATTCTGGGAGATCAGACCTATGGCGGAAAGAAGGTCTGTGCGGTAGAAGGCGTCGAGATCCCCCGTGTGATGTTGCATGCGAAAACGCTAGGCTTCCGTCACCCCATTTCCGGTGAGTTTCGGGAGTATACAAAGCCCATTCCGTCCGATATGGGGCAGATCGTTCAGGCACTCAACGGTGTCATGTTTCATCACGGTATTCGGACATCTTGACAGGGCCCCTCAACGTGGCGTGAGCAGCCTCGAAAGAAGAGTTCATGCAGGTCGCCGATGTACTAGACGCGCTGGGTGGATTGGTTGCTCAGCTGAAGGTGTACGCAGCCAAATTGCCGACGATTGTCCATCTGTCGTCGGTACCAACCGGTGTAAAACCGAAGGTTGAAGCCGTCGAGGAATATGAGGAGATCGTTTCTCGGTTCCGGAACCAGAGCGCCGGGACTCCCTATAAAGGCCTGAGCGAATTATTTGTGGAATCGCTGGAAGCCTTTGAAAGTGGTCGACTGCTCGGCTCTGTTCATCCACTTCTCCTGGTACTCGACCATCTGGAACGGATGGAGCGAGATAAAGAAATCATTGTCAGACGGACCGATGAGACGCGCACAGGCGAGTATCGATCTACGCTGAATAAGATTCTACCCGGCAACAAGCCGGAACTCGACGGCGCAGGACGGGGAATGTAACTGAGCGGAGAAGCAGTCAGCCGTCAACTCCTGAAGCGACAAGCTCTGAAGCCACCATCTGAAACTTGAGACCTGATCACTGGACAATGTCGGCCCATACATCAGTGTCCCATCTTTGGACCAGCAGCGTTTTCCCCCTGCGAGACAAGCGAGAAACGGACCTTTGACCCACAGTGTGGGCACGTGGCTCGAATGGTCACCTCATCGAGGAGCTCATACTGGTCTTCTTTCAGCCACATCAGTTGAAAGCATTTCGAGCAGGTACGGACTTGCGTTGTCATGATCTTCCTCGTACACTCCGCCTCATTCTAGGTAATGCTCACCGGGATATAATTTAGTACAAGATGCCTCCAACCCTCAAGCCTGCAATCACCTTCTCTGAAAAGAAGGACATTGATCAAGCCAAGCTCGTTCGCCTCTACCAGCAAGCGCCTTGGGCTAAAGGACGGACCCTTGAAGACACACGTGAAATGTTACGACACACCGATGTGGCCATCACGGCCTGGGACAGTGACCTGCTGATTGGATTTGGGAGGGTCTTAACGGATTATGTCTACCGAGCAACCATCTGGGATGTGATCGTGGATAAGGCGTACCAGGATCAGCGAGTCGGCACCGAGATTGTCCAGCGGATTTTGACTCACCCCCGTCTCAAGAGAGTCGAACTATTCTGGCTCTGTACTCGCATCCCTAATTTTTATGAAAAGCTAGGTTTTAGCTCCAAAGAACAGACCGGGATGGTATGGACCCGATCGAAACAAGGCCGACTGGAATAGCGTATTGTCTTCGAGTCAGAGATCATTGGTTTCTGCCTGTTCCGCCAAGCCTAACATATATAGCGTGGAATCCCGTGAGAACGAGGGATTCCACGCTATTTACATCTGTTTAGATATTCACTAACTAAAAGAAGAGTTTGACGCCGACGAGGAAACCAAAAGACGAAGCGTTCCAATCGTTTATGCGAGTGCCATTGATCGTGGCATGGCCGTCATTGCGCTTATAGGCCATTTCTGTATTCAGCGCGAACTGTTTGGTGAACATGTAGTCAGCGCCCCAGCCGAGTCGCCAGGCGAAGGTATTGCTAGGTGAAGTAGTTCCTCCTCTCGAACTGCTTTCCCCAAAGCTGTTTACGTTGACGCCAACGCTCATATTCGCATAAGGAACGAGCGGTCCGAACCTAACCGGGCGGACCTCAACGGTCGGCAGCACTGACACGGTATCCTGGTGACCAAAGTCAGTATTGGATCTTTCGGCACTCATGCTATGGCGTTCCCACTCCAACATCATGCCGGCTAATAGCCACGTGTTGAGGCTATACATCCCCTGGAAATTGACCAATGAGCCCACGTCGGTTGAGGTAAAATTGTTCAACGATTGGGTCAAGGGGGCGAATCCTGCACGCATGCCGAGCATGACTTTGCCTGGTTCTATTCCACCCTGTTCCATCTTCCATTCTTCCGCCTTGGCTTGGCCGCCTAAGACAAGCATGCTTAGCACCATACAACCAATCAAACTCCAACGAGCCATTACGACACCCATATGATAAGCCCTCCAAGCTGTAACAATGTAAATCGGCCTCAGACACGCGTTATCTTCACATGAGCAACGCAAGCTTAGTGCCAGATTTCCCCTTGGCTAAATTGTAGTCTGGGGAACGGGGTTACACAATAAAAATAAATGAAAGCCAAGACCTATCCACCTCAGGAAGCATGACTCGCTTCCGACACAGTGTTGTATCTGCCACCCTACAGGAGGGAAGCCAAAATGAACATACATGAGAACGAGATGGCATAACCTGACATAGAGCCGAGATTAATTGACGGCGAGAGACCGCCGCTGTCTCTTAGGAGAAAGGAGGACTGCAACAAAGAACAGCAGGGTTGCGAGCAGCACAATGGCAGGACCTGAGGGTATGTCCCAGTAAGAAGAGATAAGGACTCCTCCAACTGAGCAGGTGATGCCGATGAGGACCGAATACCAGGTTAGCGTCGAGAGACTATGCGTCAGTTGGTAGGCGGTGGAGGCAGGTATCA
>DATDFW010000267.1:0-3118 GCA_036522375.1 Nitrospiraceae bacterium | reverse complement strand
ATTTTCGCCAATCGGATCTCCGCAGTGTGGATTTTCGCAAGGCGAAGCTTGAAGGCGCCAGCATCAATGGCGCAAAAATTTCCGGCGCGTACTTTCCGTCCGAACTGACTGCCAGTGAAATTGAACTGTCCCTTATACACGGTACCCGCATGCGGTATTGCTCGAAAATATAACCGGTCTGTCACGTCTATTCGGTCTGTCTTGTCTATCTGGTCTCTCTGGTATCTTTAGTTGTCCGGTTCCTCCGACCAGACAGACTTAGGGTGTATCTTCTTCGGAGGATAGGGAAGTGTCATTCGGTTGTCCGCCGGTGATCTCTTTCTGACGGAGCAGTTTCGTGAGGTACGTTCGTTGAAGGCCGAGCTCTTCGGATGCTCGTGTTCGGTTTCCTCCATTTCTGCGCAATGCCTCTTCGATGATCTTCCGGCTATACGTTTCCATAAGGTCATGGTAGTGCCGGGACAGAGTCCCTCTGTCCCCGGCATCGGTCGCCGAGGAGGAAGGTGAATCCTCCAGGTGCAGGTGGGCGGGTTCAAGGGTGTCATCCGGACAGAGGATGAGCGCGCGTGTCAGCACATTGTCCAGTTCGCGGATGTTGCCGGGCCATTGGTACTGTTGCAATGTCTGTAGGGTGCGGTCACTCAGTGTGCAGGTCCCATGCATCCCCGTTCTGATAGCGCGATTGAGAAAATGCCGGACGAGTGCAGGGATATCGTCAATACGTTCGCGTAGCGGCGGAAGCGTCACGGTGATCACCGCGAGCCGGTAGTAGAGATCCTCACGAAACGTGCCTTGTTTGATCATGTGCCGTACGTCTTTGTTCGTGGCTGCAAGGAAGCGGACGTTGGTACGGACCGACTGGGTTCCACCCACGCGATAGAATGTCTGATCCTGAATGACCCGCAACAGGCGGCTTTGTAAAGCGAGCGGCATATCTCCGATTTCATCCAGAAACACCGTTCCGCCTTCTCCCACCTCGATTTTTCCCGGTTCTCGTTTGACCGCTCCAGTGAAGGCGCCCTTTTCATGACCGAACAATTCGTTCTCGAGTAAATTTTCCGGGAGTGCGGCGCAATTGACTGCGATAAATGGTTTCGAGCGGCGTGGACTCCAGCGATGAATGGCGCGGGCCACGACTTCCTTCCCCGTCCCGGTTTCGCCGAGCAGGAGAACGGTCACGTCGGACGGCGCCGCCTGTTTGGCGACTGTGAGTTGCGCGGCCATCTTGGCGTTGGTCCCTACAAGGTGATCGTACCGGTCGTCGACTTCTTTTCTGAGGACGTCGACCTGACGGTACAGGGCCGCGGTAGAAAGGGCTTTGTTGACCACGACGGTCAGATGGTCCGCGCTGAACGGTTTCGTCATGAAATCGAATGCGCCAAGCTGCATCGCGTGCACGGCTCGTTCAATGGTGCCGAATGCAGTCAGGATAATGATGAACGGTGTACTGTAGGTTTGGCTGATGTGCTCTTCGGGGCGCCGCTCGTTGTGCGAATCGCCTTTCACCCGTTCCAGGACCTCCAGACCGGACAGAGACGGTAGTTCCAGATCCAGAAGCACAAGATCAAAGTCTCCTTGTTCAATCAGACGCAGCGCATCCTTACTGTTGTCGGCCGTGACAGGTTCGTGCCCCATCCAGGTAATACGATTCTCGAGCCCGAGAAGAATATCCCGATCGTCGTCAACGATGAGAATTTTTGCGCGCATGGTGAACCCAGGTGGTGAGGCTGAAGGCTATGAGCCGGTCCTCAAGGTAAAGACTGAGCGGAATTCTAAATGATGCATTCAGGAAAATACACACCTCCAAATTGCCGAAGCAAGGCCGGTTAGGGAAAAGGCTGAAGGTGTTGGAGCTTCGAACCCAGACCCAGAACTTCGGCTTTCCTACTATCTACCTTCAGCCTTCGCACCTTCAGCCTGCAGAAGCGACTGGCACGGTGAAATAAAAGCGTGTGCCGGTTCCCGGCATACTCTCCACCCAGATGCTTCCTTGATGCATCGTCACGAGGCTTTTGGTAATGAACAAGCCCAGCTGAGCGCCCTGAGCGGTGGGGTTGGGAGACGGCACTTTAGAGAATTCGTGAAAGAGCTGTTCGATGTGATGCGGCTCAATCCCGCAGCCGGTATCGGCAACCGAAGTTTGGACAAAGCCTTCGGGGGTCGTCTGGAAATTGACGGTGATACGGCCGCCCGGCGGTGTGAACTTAATCGCATTGCCGATGAGATTCCAGAGGATCTGTTCCAGTTTATCCTGGTCTCCCCGCACCGCTGGGAGCCCATCAGCATGCACGATCTCGATGGTAATCATTTTTTCAGCCGCCACGGTGCGCAAACTGTCCGCAACCAGAAGGGCCGTGGTTTCGACGTAGATCGGTGCGAGAAAGAGCATTTCTCTTTTCGAGTCAAGGCGCGACCAATCGAGCAATTGATTGATGATTCTTGTGAGACGATTCATATTGTGCCCGATGCGGGTGAGGTAGATCAGTTGTTGGTCGCTCACCGGCCCGGCGATGCCGTCGCGCATATTGTCGGCAAAACTGCGAATCACGGTCATGGGGGTGCGTAATTCATGCGACGCGACGGAGAGAAACAGCGATCGTCGTCGATCATGTTCTTGAAGGCGCTCATTGGCAATAGACAATTCCTTCGTGCGCTCCGCAATACGCTGTTCAAGGTTCTCCGTCAGCTCTTCGAGATGAGAATAGGCTCTGGCGTTGTCGATGGCTGCAGCCACATGGCTGGCGATCGTCAACAGCATATGGAGATCCTCTTCCGTGCAGGGTTGTGAGCCTCGGTCGGCGGCGAGGTATCCAAGCATCTGATTGTGACTCTGGAGCGGCACGGCGACGAAGGACGTCACTCCGGTGCCGCGAGCCAAATCCAACACTGAGGGATTCATGCGATCGGCCACGGCCTCAAGGTTCGGGACAAGTAATGGCTTGCCATGAATCAACAGGTCGGCTTGGATGCCCCCATCGTTCTGAATCGGCAGGTCAAGGCGTCGAGCGGCTTCCTCAATGTCCGGCGAAACCCCGGCGATTTGAGCCACATACGCAGCCTCTCGTTCGCGATGCCGCAGCACCAAAAACATTCGTGTAAAACCAAGATTCTCGATCAG
>DATDFW010000266.1:0-3595 GCA_036522375.1 Nitrospiraceae bacterium | reverse complement strand
TTTGATCGTCTGACGCACGGCTTGTCGCTCGTGGTCTTGGTATGTGGAACGTCTCTCGTCGCATTGGGGGCATTATGGAGGCGGTGGTTTACCGTCGCGCGTGCTGCTGCAATCGGCCAGATTACGCTTATTCTCATGGGTTGGGGCCTCGGGCAGTATCCTCATCTCGTCACGCCGGACGTTACGGTGAATAATGCGCACGCCCCTGAAGTCACTCTCCGTTTGCTGATCCTGGCATTATCTGTCGGTGCCGTTGTCCTGCTGCCATCGTTGGCATTCTTGTTTCACGTGTTCAAGGGCGAAGGAAACCGTTGATGAAGCATTCCACCATGGATACACCTACTATGCACGGGCTCCGACCCTCTGATGTGAGTTCGGTGGGCATCGGGAACGGAATCAAGCTGGATAGAGTTGCCGCTGAAGAGCAGCAAAAGTGTTTGATCGCGGTAAGGAAATAGCTGATTTCTGTCTCGACACTGCGCCCACTCCTATATTTCTCGCAATCCTAAAAAAGGGCTTTTGATCGTCGCGTGGTGTTGAACTGTGTGAATCAATGCTGCTATGGCTTTCTTGCTATAGGCAGCATCATGAGACCCATAGGTGCAGTAGGTCTCGTAAATGTAATCAGCCAATTTGTCCACGTCCCCGTCCAGACTCTTGAACACCAACTCCATATCTTCTTCTAAGTTCATCGCATCCCCTCCCAGTTCCCACATGCCAATCCTCTTGACTGACTAGACCACTGAAGCTCCCTGACCTCTCCCCAAGTCGGAAGTGCTTGTGAAGATGAATGTGGAAGGGCATTAACATGTATTCAAAGAGCTAGAGTCATGTCATGCGTTTTTGAGTAGCGCTTTGTCGGATCACCGGGCACCTCTCAATTCTCTAGAGTGTGTGGGTGACCCTCGACCCCTGAACCGCCACGCTCCGCTCTCGCGATCATGTTGTTCAATGAATTCCTTAAATCGTTTTAGATCGTCCTGCACGCATCGCGAGACCATGCTTAACTCATCACCAACACTTTCGACAATACCCTCAGGGGCATAGACAACTTGCAGTCGGATCTTCGATCTCGCATCCGAAAGCGGTTGAAACATTACCGCTCCATGTTTGATGGCGCCGCCTCGACTAACCCAGGCAATGCGCTGGTCCGGCGTCTGCTGGAGTCTCCGCCTCCCCTTCCTTTTCTTTGCCCGCAATCTCGGCTTTCCAATGCAGATGCGTGTCATCGAGCTGAGCAACCTGCTTCACCCCTTCCATGAAGTGGGGAAACCCCTCGAATTGCGTCCATTGGTTATAGGCCGTCCGCACCGGCACCTTAACTTCAATGGATTTTTGGACATTATTTCTCTCCTTTTGTGGACAGAAAAGTTTAGAGGCCGATCTCCAGCACATGCCCCCCACAATGCAGCCTGATTCATATTCATCTCGATACGATCTTCCAAGCAAAGAACATTCCGCATGGCATGATGAACAATGCCCACGGTATCAGTATGGTTTGTCCTTCTCTCTTTCAAATCCTGGAGCGCTCTCTGGTGGCAATGCCCGCGCCCCGCTTAAGCCTCCACTTCCAGTCTGGTCCTCTCCGAATGGCCCGCCGACCGCTGGCTCCTTCATGACAGGTTCGCGCATCGTGGACTTGCGAGGTTCTTGTTCCCTCAGCACTTCCATTTGTGCCACGAGTTCTTTAATCGATGGAGAGAGATCCGTCGTATCCTTTTTCGTGAGGCTCGGCGTAAGCTGATACTTGGAGGTATCGATCGTGGGCACTAGGGTGCCACGACCATCACGCTTGATCTGGATCGCCGACCACGGCACGGGCTGGAGGTTCGCCCCTTCCTTCAGCGCCACAACGGCATACTCAATTTTCCCGCTGTGCGTGTCCATGATAAAACTCTCCAATGTCCCGATCTTTGTGCCCTTCTGATCATTGACGGGTCGCCTAAGGAATTCGTTGCTCGTGGCTGTCGTCAGTTCACCAACCGGGATCGGTAGGACCGCATACTCCTTTGGTATCGACCCGCCGGCTCCCGTCATGTCAAGCTGCCCTGGTTTTTCTTGCCGTCCGGGAATGGCCAATTCGCCCGTTCCGGCGCTCTCACCAATCACGTGGTGCTCAGTTGCCGGTGCACTGGCGACATAATTAAGCGTCGTGATCCGGCCCATGTCGTCCACCTCAGCCTTGACACCGTCACCGGGAAGGAAATCACACTGGCCGATCCGAAACCCTGCGCCTCGAGCCCTCTCCTCGGTGCGATATCCTTGTGCGCGTTGTAGTTCGTTGGCAGGAGGAGATTGCTGCTCAGAGGTCATCCGATCGTTCGTGATGGTCTCGGATTGCTTCGCGCCTGAGGCAGGAGGAGCCGTGGCGCAATTGAGATTGGTGTCCTGATTCACGATTAAACGGACGCGCTCGCCGCTCTCGGTTTTCCTGATATCGAAAGTCTGCCCATCAATATTCACGATCTCTCCTTCGACCACATATTGGGCACCTCCAAGGGTCACTTGTCGATTCGATTCGGGAGAGTGCATTTCAGAGGGGCTCGATTGCTTTTGTGTATGTTCAAAATCCTTGACGGTCCCAAGCGGAGGGACTCCCAAGTCGTTCATCTGACTATTATTTTCTTTCACCACCGATTGCAGGGCGAATACGTCAGTGGGATTGATTGTCCCTGCGGTCCCCATGCACAGCATGACACCTAAAGCTGGTATAAGAATGCGTGCTTGGTTCATAGTAGGACCTCCTTTCCAATAGCTCATCGATCAGAACTTTAACGAGCAAAAGACGTACCGTTTAGGGATTAATACAAGGTACTGAAATATTGCCGAGAGCGGGAATCGAGGGGAAAATCTGCCCGAGAAGGAGATGACAGATTGTCTTTAGAAAGACAACTTTTCTTGCTCGCCGGACTCTTCGAAACTATTTTACACAACCAGGGTGAGAATAGAATCACGCTCTATCGCAGTGGCCTTGGCTCCGATTTCGGCACCATTTTCTGGATTGGCTTAAATCGAGGCCACTTTGTCATAAAACTGGTGATCCTCTCTATAGCCGCCATAGCCCTGCCCGACCCGGCTTAGATCCTCGATGAATTCAATCGTCGTAAGATACTTCACCATCTTGTAGCCCGTTTTGGTTTCAATCCGAAGCCGGCACGGCGCCCCGTGCTCGATCGGTAGCGGCTTCCAGTTCATCTCATACGCGAGAATCGTTTGCGGATCCAGCACCTCATCGAATGTGAGGACTTCATAGTAAGAATCCGGCGCGTACTCCTCCTGCATAAAGGCGTGAAACGCAACATAACGAACATGAGAGAGCGGGTGGCAGAGATTGATGACCGCATGCATCGGTACGCCACCCCATTCGGCCACACCGGACCAGCCTTGGATGCAATTATGCTTGGTTATTTGTTCTTGCTTCGGCAATTGCCGTAAATCTTCGAGGGACAGACAGATAGGATGCTTAACCAATCCGCAGATCGCCAACCTCCATTCCTTGAATTGGCCTTCGGCTAGACGGCGATATTCCGGACTTCTGGGTGGATAGCCATTCACACGATGACGAGGGGTAATATCGGACATGGGATAATGCTGG
>DATDFW010000265.1:0-2041 GCA_036522375.1 Nitrospiraceae bacterium | reverse complement strand
GAGAAGAGCGATTTTTTCAGCGGCCTGCTAGGAGGCGAAGCCAAGTTGACGCTGGAATTCCCGCACTGCTACGGTGGATATATGTCTTTACCCAATTGGAGAATCGGTCGTGCGCTCGGCATCCCGATTCATGTGCATGCCTCTTGGTTTGTCGTGTTCTTCTTTGTGACCTGGTCATTGGCGGTGGGGTATTTGCCGGAAACGTTGCCCGATCTGTCGGTTCCACGCTATTGGGGTATGGGTGGCGTTGCCGCCATCTTGTTGTTCCTCTCCGTCCTGCTCCATGAGTTGGGGCACTCCTATGTGGCGCTGCGCTATCACATCCCGATCCGGCAGATTACATTGTTTATTTTCGGAGGAGTGGCACATATGGAAAAGGAACCACCCAGTCCACGAGCCGAATTTTTGATTGCGATGGCAGGACCGCTCGTGAGTTTGATCCTCGGGGCTGCTTGTCTCGGTGGAGCCCTGGCAGTGGAATATGTTTTCGCGCAACCTGGGTTTCAAGGACTCGTCATCCTCGCGAGTCTGCTCGGCATGGTGAACGTGCAACTTGGACTTTTCAATTTGATCCCCGGGTTCCCGTTAGATGGCGGACGTGTGTTACGGGCTGGGCTCTGGGCCTGGAACAGGGATTTCAATCGAGCGACAAGTCAAGCCGCGCTCGCTGGACTGGGATTTGGTGTGGGTCTTGGGTTGATCGGCGCAGTCTTGATGGTGGGGGCCTGGTCCGGTGCGCTAGGAGAATCTACCGCGACGAACGGAGGCTGGCTCATCTTTATCGGTGCATTCCTCTTTTCGGCAGCTCTGTCTAGCAGACGGCAGGCAGCCCAGCGGACTTCGTTGACGTCGGTGACCGTTCGCCAGGTCATGGTCCACCGCGTCGTGACATTGCCTCCGGATATGAGCGTGCAGGACGCGGTCGATCAGTACTTTGTCGTGCATGGATTTGGTGGATTTCCAATATGCAGTGAAGGGCAGGTTCTCGGGGTGCTCACGGTGCAAGACGTTCAAGCGCTCCCTACAGAACTCTGGCCGTGGCGTCTCGTTCGCGAAGTCATGCGCCCAACGTCGCCGGCCTTCTGTATCCATCCGGACTGGTCCATCATGCAGGCGATGGAACTCATGGCCCAGGGTGAGTGGGATCGTCTCGTGGTGCTGGAGAATGAAGAAATCGTAGGGCTCATCACCCGATCGGCTATCGCTCGCTTCATGCAGTTGCACAAAGCATGAGACTTCAGGCCTCAAGAGATTGAACATGTCTTACGCTCATTCGTTTGTGCGCGCGACGGATATGTTCTGGGCGATGGAGATACGTACGAGGTGGACCACGAGCAGGAATCCATAGACGACGCAGAAGAACTTGAATGTGGCACGATAAAAGTCTGTCAAAAGAATGGGAAGGCAGAGGGCAAAAACCAGGCTGACGATCAGGGTCATGAAGGTCAATCGCTTGCAGAACTCATGGGAGGCTTCCCGTCCGATCTGCTTCAGCGCACGGGCATAGCGGTCGGCTCGTTGGAGTCTAGCTGCCTGCAAGGCGGCCTCACCAGTTCCCCAGTACCGTAGGTAGACATAGCCAGCCACAATGAACAGCCAGGGCAATGCCCACAGAGGCCAATAGGCGGCTCCTCCATAGGTTTCGCTACTGAGCAAGGCGGCGAAGGGAAGGGCATAGAGTAATCCCAATACCAGAGGCAGGATGCGTTCATCATTTGGACGTTCACCCGCCGGTCCGCCATGAATCAACTCCCTTTCAAACAGAGGATACCCATACTTGAGGACCACGAGCGCGATGGCCGCGCTCATGGTTTTGTCAGGAATGTAGCGAATCCAGTTCTGGAACCAATTCACAATCCACCAACTCACACTTTCCCCCCAGGTGAACCCGAAAAGGGATTCGAGGTAAAGATGCACCGTCTGTTCCCATTGGAGCACGCGCTGGCTCACAGTTTCGGCAACGGCGGGGTTTAAGGCAAAGGTCGTCTGCTCATTCAGTGCCGCCTGGACGAAGGTTCCCGGCAGACTCATGAGGATCGCG
>DATDFW010000264.1:0-2648 GCA_036522375.1 Nitrospiraceae bacterium | reverse complement strand
CTGCGGAAAAGGCGGGACTAGCGGATACACAAGGGAAGAATCCCGGATTCCAGAATTTGCACTTCGGATTGTGTTTTTTCGCTCGTCCCGCCTCTCCCGCAGGTCTCGCCCGTCTCCGCGGGGACCGGATCTATCCCCGCTGCTTTTCAGCTCGTTGATCGAGCTCTGCGGCTAAGAGTACCGCCTCGGCTATCTCGCGCATCGACTTCCGCAAATCCATACTTTGCCGCTGAATGAGTTTGAAGGCCTCTTCTTCCGTCAGCCTTCTCGAGCGCATCAGGTAACCCTTGGCCCGCTCCATAAGCTTCCGAACCGCCAGCGCTTCCTGCATTTCAAAGGACCTCTCTACCAAGGCCGTATGCTCGATGGCGATGGCGGCCTGATTGGCGATGGCCTGGAGCAACTTGACCTCTTCGCCGGTAAACACGTGCGGGAAGGATGTGTAGCTATTGATGACACCCATCGCCTTCTCTCGCACCATCATCGGTACCGAAACCAATGAGCACAGCCCTTCCTGCTTGGCCATATCCCGGTAGATATAGTCCCGATCCGTCGTGACATCGGCCACGATAATCGGCCGACGATCTTTCACCGCGCGACCACTGATGCCCTGCCCGACTTTGAGGTTTGGCTTGCGGCGGTACTGTTCGCTGAGGCTTTGCGTCGCCTCGATGCGCAGTTCCCCGCTGGCTTCGTCCAATAGCATGATCGAGCAGATCTTGGAGTTCATCATTTGCGCGGTCATTGTCACCAGGAGTTGAAGCACATCTTTGATCAACCGATTGGACGCCACCGTTTCTGAGACCTGCGATAACGTTTCCACTTGCAAGGCTTTGCGTTGCATCTGATCGTAGAGCCGCGCATTCTCAATGGCGCCACCGACCTGATTGGCGATCGTCGACAGTAATGCAATCTCATCCGCCTGATAGCGCCTTGGTCGCTTATGTTGGACGTTGATCACGCCGACCACTTCTTTTTTGGCCATAATCGGCACGGACACAAAGGCTTGATGACGGTCTTCTGGAAGGTTATGAAAAAACTTGAACCGAGGATCGTCATTTGCGTTACTCGGAATGACGACGCGCGTTCGTTCCTGCGCCACCCATCCCGTGATGCCTTCTCCCAAACCGATCGTGATGCGGCCGATCAATTTTGGATGAGGGTTTTTCGAAGCTCGAAGAATGAGTTCGTCCTGGCCATCCGACAAAAGATATAGGAGGCAAGCATCCGCTTTGGTGACTTCGACCACCACTTCGACGATATGTTTGAGAATGGCTTCGAGGTCCAGTTGGTTGCTAATCGAGGCAGAGATCCGATGGAGCACATCGACTTCGCGTGTTTTCTCTCGCAGTGCCTGTTGAAGGTGTGCCACAGATGGTGTGCGTGCAGTTGTCATAGAACGTTACTTTCGTACAAGGGGCTTTCGACGGACAGGATCTTTATGCGACTGACGGACCCTCGACGGTCGCCTCCCACGGCCATACTGCCTCTGAAACCACGCTTCACAAACCTGCCGTTGGATCGGCCGAATGACCACCTCTCCAATTCGCACTGGCCATACCCCAATAACCCGCCCGCCAATCACCTTTTTGTCATGCTGCATGGCGCTCCAAAGGGACGCAAAAGATGTCTGCGGGATCTGCTCGGATAACCCAACCCGCTGCACCAAACTTCTGATCCGTTCTACAATTTCTCGCCCGCACAGGCCCATGTGACGAGCCAAATCAGCTTCTTGCACCAATCCGATTCCAACCGCTTCACCATGAATCAACCCACGGTAGCCGGCGAGTGACTCCAGTGCATGTCCGATCGTGTGGCCATAATTGAGAATCCGTCGACGATCCGACTCTCGTTCGTCCGAGGCAACCACTCCCGCTTTGATTTCGCAGGATCGTTTGATCGTATGGATAACCGGTTCGTCCTCGAGTTTCAACAGCGCAGGAATTTCCTGCTCCAGATAGGCGAAAAATTCTTCTTCGGCGATAATACCGTATTTGATTACTTCGGCCAAACCGGCAATCCATTCTCGGGAAGGCAGGGTGCGCAGCATGCGAGGATCGATCAACACCGCGCGCGGCTGGTAAAATGCTCCGATAAGATTCTTTCCCAGCCGATGGTCAACGCCGGTCTTGCCGCCGACGCTGGAATCTACTTGAGCCACAAGGGTTGTCGGCACTTGTATGAACGGGATTCCTCGTTGATAGATCGCAGCGGCAAATCCGGTGATATCACCGATGACTCCGCCTCCGAGAGCCAGCAATAGGGACTGACGTTCGAACTTGTGCCTGGCCAACACATCGAGGATCTTGGCAACGGTGTTGAGTGTCTTTGTTTGCTCTCCCGGCGGCAAGATAATCGGAGTCGGGTCGTATCCCGCCTTGCGAAGCGAACGGATGGTGCCTTGAAGATAATGCTGTGCGACATGCCGATCCGTCACTACCCCGATCTTTGGGGAAGTCGTAAGGACACTGAGCCTCTCACCCACGGTCGCGAGTAACCCAGGATGAATGACAATGTCATAGCTCCGTTCCCCTAAGGTCACCGGTACAATCTGTTCTGCTAGACCGGCGATGGTCAATGACGGTCTCTCCTGACCCAATTTTCCAGTCGACCGTCCGATGCTTCTTGGATAGGATGGCCGGGATTCA
>DATDFW010000263.1:0-3159 GCA_036522375.1 Nitrospiraceae bacterium | reverse complement strand
CTGTTCCAGAAGTTCATGCGCCTCACGATCGGAACCAATAACCTCGATAGCAGTGCACGGTATGGCCATGTCAACGGAGTGCAGGCGATGCGACGGGTGCAAGGCACGCATCGCTGGACCGTATCGTTTGAAGACATCACGGAAGCGGACGTGCTTCTTCTCGTTGGCACCAACATCACCGAAGCGAATCCCATTACGGGCCTCAAGGTAAAAGAAGCTGTTAAGAAACATGACGCGGTATTGCTGACGATCGAGGCTCTCCAGCCAGCGGTCGGCACAATCAGCAACATTACCACCCTGTCGCAGCAACATGTCTGTGTGGCACCGTCTCAGTTCGGGGCAGCTGTCCTGGGCCTGCTGAAGGCTCTCGTTGAAGGAGACCATGTCGACAGTATGCTCTGTCAACGGGCGTCGGGCTATGTCTCGGCCGTCTCTCGAGCGGTCCAGCAACTGACCTGGGACGATCTGGCCCTGAATACAGGGGTATCGCGCGAATCGTTCGGTCATATGGCCGCCTCCCTGGCGAGAGGGCGCCGTGTTGTGGTGCTCGCAGGTCAGACCCTGTTACGCAGTCAAGGCAGCTACGGCATCTGTCTCAATCTTCTCGATCTGCTTCTCTTGTCGGGGAAATTGACCTCAAAGGGCTGCGGCTTTGCTCCATTGGCTGAAGAGAATAACGATCAAGGAGCCGTTGAAATGGGAGCAGTTGCGGAACTCTTGCCGGGTGCACTCGACCTCACCGATCAAGCCGCACGCGCCCAAATGACCCGTGCCTGGAAAGAGGAACTCCCTCTGATGCCGGGGGGCACGCTCATCGAGATGATCGACCGAGCGAGTGCCGGGGTCATCAAGGCTCTGTTCGTCGTCGGAGAGAATCCAATCGGGAGTCTTCCTCCCCAGCTCGGAGTCAAAGAGGCCTTGGGCAAACTCGATCTCCTTGTTTGCCAGGAACTGTTTCTCACGGAAACGGCTGCGCTCGCACATGTGGTGCTCCCTGCAGCCTCCGCAATGGAAAAATCCGGCACCTTCACCAATACTGAGGGCCATGTGCAGGCCGTTCGGCCCGCGATCGATCCGGTGGGTGACAGCCGCCCAGACTGGGAAATCCTGTCGGCGTTTTCGGTCTTTCTCGGCGTGCCGTTGGAATATGGTGAGGCGAAAGAGATCCTCAAAGAAATCCGATCGGTGATTCCCGGCTACGGATCGCTTGGCCCAGCACCGACCGTGCCCACGGTGGACCCTTCAGCCGTCGACCGATATGTGAACGAAGGATACCGCCGCGATTTTGCGACTCGGTACACGCTGCCCGAGCGAGTCGTACATCAGGAGGGGACGGTCCAGCTTGGACTGGTCCAGACTCTGTTTCATTCAGGGAAGCTATCGATCCATTCGAAGGGACTGTTGCAGATCGAACCGAGCGGCTTCTTACAGATGAATCCCGTGGATGCCTCCCGATTCGCTCTCGGTGCAGGAGATCGAGTTCGCCTCTCAAACAAGCGGGGCGAATTCACGACCACGGTGAAGGTATTCGATCGCGTGCCTGAGGGATTGGCTTGGTTCCCCGACCATTTCGCCCAGGAAGCCCTACCACTTTTCGACTGTGTCATCGATCCGGACACGAAAGTCCCATCCTTCCGGACGACGTCCGTGTCCGTGACGAAGATAACGTGAGCAGACAAGAATCCATGGTTTTTTTATCAGTTGATCTGGAGTGATGTTGTGACTGAACTAAGCTTGCGACTTGCGGTTTCGTTTGCCCAGATACTTGCGGAAATGGGCATTGTGATGTTTACGGTTGCGGTGATGACCTTGGCTGAGCGGAAGGTACTCGGCTGGATGCAGGACCGCATGGGCCCGATGGAAGTCGGTCCCTATGGGATACTTCAACCGCTCGCCGACGGCATTAAATTGTTCTTCAAAGAGGACATTGTGCCGGCCGGTGCGAATAAGGCCATGTTTGCCCTTGCACCGATGCTGACCATGGTTGTTTCCATGATCGGATTCGCTGTCATCCCCTTCGGCCCTGACATGACGCTGAACGTCTATGGTCTCACGATCAAACCGTTCGTCGTTGCCGATATTAACATCGGGATCTTGTACATCCTTGCGATCGCCTCGATCGGCGCCTATGGCATTATCCTGGGAGGTTGGTCATCTAACAGCAAGTATTCACTGCTGGGAGGCCTGCGTGCTGCGGCACAGGTTATCAGCTATGAGCTAAACGTCGGACTCGCTCTCGTCGGCGTGTTGTTGTTGGCAGGGTCTCTGAGCCTCGTGGAGATCACGGAAGCCCAGGCAGGAGGGTTCTGGCATTGGTTTATCTGGGGAGCACGCCCCGACGGATACTTCCCTATCCATACTCAACTATTTGCCTTTGTCGTTTTCATCATTTCTGGCGTGGCCGAGACCAATCGTATCCCGTTCGATCTCCCCGAGGCCGAAAGCGAACTGGTGGCTGGATTCTTTACAGAATACAGCGGTATGAAATTCGCCTTCTTCGTCAGTGCCGAATACGCGAGTATGGTCCTCGTGTCCTGCGTCGCTGCTTCGCTGTTCTTGGGCGGCTGGAACGCTCCCTATCCTGGGACGCTGTTCGAGTATGTCGGCCTCGAACAGCTGGCCTGGGTGGAACATATCGCCTGGTTTGCGGCGAAAGTCTATTTTTTCCTCTTCATGTTTATCTGGATACGCGCCACACTGCCTCGACTTCGGTACGATCAATTGATGCGGTTCGGCTGGAAGGTCATGTTGCCGATCGCCTTGGCCAATATCATTATCACGGCGATCACCTTGTATATTTTCCCACGGTAGAGCAGAAGAGCTGTCAGCTTCGGATGTGAAACTCGATGCCGTCGGCGGCTGACACTTGATCAGCCGAGGAGGTCGCAACCATGACGTTCAAAACGTGGGTCAAGACGATCACTTTCTACGAGCTCCTGGTCGGGATGAAAACGACGATGTCACATCTCCTGCACTACAAACCGATCACCCTGCAATATCCGCATGAAAAACGGACTCTGCCGGACAACTATCGCGGGATGCTGGCCCTGTTGCGATACGACGACGGGACAGAAAAATGTGTCGGCTGCGATCTGTGCGAGGCGGCCTGTCCGTCGCGGGTGATCCGCGTGGTCAGTGCGGAAGTGCCGGGCGAGCCGA
>DATDFW010000262.1:0-5171 GCA_036522375.1 Nitrospiraceae bacterium | reverse complement strand
GCATCGCTCGGCCTGCTCTTGAACGTCAAACGCCGTCGATTGAGTTTCTTTTAGTGGAAGGTGATCGCGCGGTCTCGTAGATAGCGGGATCGACGCATGAAGTGTAATGGTATGGCTCAAACCGTCGGGCCGGCGAGCAGTCGAGTGGAGGCCGGAACCTGGGGACTCCCCGCGTTCGTCCTGCATATCGGTGCGACGGTTCTACTGAATGGAAGGAGTTGGTATGGGAATCGAAATTGCGATTACAGTCGCGCGCGAAGAAACTCGCGTCGCGGTATTGGACGGCGGAGTCGTGACGGATCTCTTCGGAGATCGTGCAAAGCACAAAGACTTTGTCGGGAACATTTATAAGGGAAAAGTGGCGAAAGTATTGCCTGGGATGCAAGCGGCTTTTGTCGATATTGGCCTTGCAAAGGCGGCGTTTATGCATGTCTCGGATCTATCATTGGACGCCGAACCGGGCGACACGCTTGTCGATGCGGATGAGGACGACAAAGATGTCGATAAGGACGGGGATATGCTGGGCCCCCGGCGCCAAAGCTCCAAGCCGATTGAACAGTTGCTGAGCGAAGGGCAAGAGCTGATGGTGCAGATTTCCAAAGGGCCTATCGGCACGAAAGGCTCGCGAGTGACGACCTACGTGTCGCTCCCCGGGCGATACCTCGTGTTCATGCCCAATGTGGAACATATCGGTGTCTCCCGCCGCATCGCCCGTGACGAGGAGCGGGCACGGCTCAAGGATATCATGAAGCGAGTGCGGCATCCTGGCTGCGGATATATTGTCCGCACTGTGAGCGAAGGGGTCAAAGAAGATGAGTTGCGATCGGACGTCGATTTTTTGCACGTCCTCTGGCAGGACATTCTGGCGAAACGTGAGCAGAAGGGGTCACCGGCATTGCTTCATGCCGACTTGAGCTTGAGTTTCCGTGTCGTGCGCGATCTCTTCGGGAAGAAAGTGGATCGGTTATGGATTGATTCGCGTGAGGAGTACCAGGCAGTCCGGGATTTCGTGCAGCGATTCTCACCGGAGCAAACGTCGCGCATTCATTTGTACGATAAAGATGAAAGTCTCTTCGATCATCTTGGTGTGGAGCAGGAAATGGCACGGGCTCTCAGCCGGAAAGTCTGGCTGAAGTCCGGTGGGCACCTCGTGATCGATCATACGGAAGCGATGACGGTCATCGACGTCAATACCGGAAGGTTTGTGGGGAAGCGCGATCAGGAGGAGACTATTCTCCGGAACAATCTGGAAGCGGCGAAAGAAGTGGCCTACCAGATAAAGTTGCGTGGGATCGGCGGCATCATCATCGTCGATTTTATCGACATGGAGCGGGAGAAGAATCGTGACAAGGTCTACCACGCATTGCTTGATGCGATGTCAACCGACAAGGCTCGCACCAGAGTGTCTAGAATTTCTGATCTGGGGCTGATTGAGATTTCCCGTGAACGAGTCCGAGAGGACCTCCTGCGTTCGCTCTCTGAACCCTGTCTCTATTGCGAAGGGCGAGGCTATACGAAGTCGCCGACCACTGTGGCCTATGAAATATTCCGAGATGTCCGTCGGATCGGCAGCAGTCCCGAACCGCAGCGGATCGTTATCGGCGCCCATCCCTCGGTAGTCGGATTGCTGCAAGATGAAGAGCGGCAAGGTCTTGAAGCTGTGGAGCGCGAGTGTGCCGCGAAAATTATCGTCATGCCGGATGAACACTTGCATTTGGAACAGTATGATCTCGCGGTGCTCTAAGGATGGTGACTTCCGTGCGACAAGACCTATGCAGCTCTCCGGCCAGCCTGTAGGGGCGGATTCTTCAATTGAGATCCCAGGTTCTGCTTCCCGCCATCGTATGACACGGGTGGAGTTAGAGTCTTGGCTCTACCTGCGGGCGATCAATGGAGTGGGGGATCTGACGGTCCTTCGGTTAGTTCGTACCTGGCATTCTCCTGAGGCTGTCCTGCGTGCCTCCCATGATGAATTGATTCAGCGTGGTTGCAGCCTGCAACTGGCGGATGCGGTACGAAGAGGACCTGATAGTTCAGCCCATCGAGGCATTGAGGCCGAACTTGTCGCGATCGACCGTGGGCGTATTGAAGTCCGGAGTGTGTTGGATCCCACGTACCCCGCAAGACTGAAGATGATTGCAGACCCTCCACCGCTCTTGTATATCACGGGCACATTGACTGATCAGGATGAGCTGGCGGTGGCTATCGTGGGTGCACGGCGTGCAACGGCATCCGGACGTGCTATGACCGAAGAGTTGAGCCACGACCTGGCGAGAGCGGGCATGACAGTGGTGAGTGGGCTTGCGCGCGGGGTTGATGCGGCGGCCCATCGAGGCGCGCTTGCCGCGCAGGGGCGCACGATCGCAGTGTTGGGTTGCGGGATCGATCGGACCTATCCGCCTGAACATATGCGGTTACGCGAACAGATCGAGGAGCGGGGGGTGATTATGTCGGAGGTGCCGGTGGGTGCGCCACCTCACAGCCATCACTTTCCTCGGCGGAATCGTATCATCAGCGGATTGTCTCTGGGAGTGATTGTCACAGAGGCGGCTATCAACAGCGGATCGTTAATTACCGCGAGAATGGCTGCTGAACAGGGGCGAGAAGTCTTCGCGGTACCGGGTTTTGTGAAGGAAGATACCAGCCGTGGAACCAACGCATTGCTCAAAGAGGGTGCGGCCTTGATCGAACGCGCTCAGGATGTCATCGACGCAGTCATGCCACAACTGGAACCAGCGCTGCAGTTACGCTTACGCTCCTCTCATGACAAACACCTGCCAGGCGATCAACTGGGCAAAGAAGAGCAACGGGTGTATGATGTCTTATCGTATGATCCGCGCACAGTGGACGATGTGATTGTCCGCACAGGGTTGTCAGCCTCCAGTGTGATGGCCTCGCTCTTATCACTGGAGCTTCGACAGCGAATCAGGCTGCTGTCGGGACAACGCTATCTTCGAGCGTAATCGTCGAACAGTTGCACAGTTGCGTATTATTTGATACGGATGAGAGGGAAACCTCGTAGCGAACCGGAGTCTTCATGGCCAAGGCACTCATAATTGTCGAATCTCCAACAAAAGCACGCACGATCAGCAAGTATCTTGGGCGGGGTTATACCGTCATGGCTTCGGTTGGCCATATCAAGGATCTCCCCACAAGCAAGCTTGGCGTTGACCTGGAACACGATTTCAGACCGCAGTATGTCACGATCAAGGGAAAATCGAAGGTGTTGGCGGAGATTAAGAAAAAGGCGGAAGAGGTCGACAAGGTATTTCTTGCGCCGGACCCTGACCGGGAAGGTGAGGCCATTGCGTGGCATCTGGCTGAAGAACTGAAGGGCAAATCGAAAAAGAAAAACGACGGAAAATTCTTTCGCGTCCGCTTCAACGAAATTACCGAGCGGGCGATCAAGCATGCACTCCTGTCACCCGAACAGATCGATATGAAGCTGGTGAATGCGCAGCAGGCTCGGCGCATACTGGATCGCATCGTCGGCTACCAGGGTAGCCAGCTATTATGGAGTAAAGTCAGACGCGGCTTGTCGATGGGACGAGTGCAATCCGTTGCCGTCCGTTTGATGTGCGAACGGGAACAGGAACGGGAGGCATTTCGTGCAGAAGAGTACTGGTCGATTACGGCACTGCTGGCTGGGACCAATCCCCCTCCGTTTGAAGCCAAGCTTCATAGCATAAATGGTGAAGAGGCCTCCCTTTCGAATGCCGACCAGGCACAGAAGGTGGTGGCGGCTATTCAGGGGAAAGCCTTTACCATTAGCTCGATCGAACGCAAGGAAAAGAAACGGAACCCGGTCGCCCCCTTTATTACCAGCCGTCTCCAACAGGAGGCTGCGCGGAAATTGCACTTTACTCCCAAGAAAACGATGACTCTTGCGCAGCAGCTATATGAGGGAATCGAAATTGGAACAGAGGGCTCGACCGGTCTCATCACCTATATGAGAACCGACTCGCCAAGGATATCGAATGAAGCGATGACCGAGGCGAGAGAGGTGATTCAGTCAAGGTTTGGGTCGGAATATCTCCCTGAGACACCGAACGTCTACAAGACACAAAAGGCGGCACAAGAAGCACACGAAGCCATTCGACCGACAGCGGCAGCTCGCGATCCGGAATCTATCAGGCAGTACCTGGAGCAAGATCAATACAATCTCTATAAGCTGATATGGAATCGTTTCATTGCATCGCAAATGGTGCCAGCCATTCTTGATGTCACCAGGGTAGAATCGAAGCCCCTTGAGACGAAGGGGACCTATCTGTTCCGTTCCAGTGGAACTGTCGTGAAATTCCCCGGTCACACGATCGTCTATATGGAGGGGGTCGACAAGGAACTGTTCGCGCAAAAGCCCAAACAGGAGGAAGAGGTCGAGGAAAGCTCCGAACGGCAGCTTCCCGCACTGGAAGAAGGCGAACGGCTGCGATTGGTTGAACAGACCGAACAAACGATTCCTGGCGTGACGTCGAAGCAGCACTTTACCCAGCCCCCGCCACGCTATAACGAAGCGCTCTTGATCAAAGAATTGGAAGAGAAGGGCATTGGCCGCCCTTCCACCTATGCTGCGATCATTTCGACGATTCAAGATCGCAAGTATGTGGAGAAGGTCGAGGGTCGATTCATCCCAACCGAAACCGGACGAACCGTAAACGATTTTCTGATGAAGGGTTTTCCTGAGATTGTAAACGTTGATTTCACCTCACACCTCGAAGAAGAACTTGATGAGGTTGAGGAAGGGAATAAACCATGGGTCGAAACCGTGCGCGGTTTCTACGATCCGTTCACCCGTGACATGGCGCGTGCAAAGACGATCCCAGGACCCAAGGATACGGTGGAGCCGCCGACCGATATTCCTTGCGAGAAGTGCGGTAGGATGATGGAGATCAAATGGGGGCGAAACGGCAAGTTTCTCGCCTGTCCTGCATACAAGGACAAGCCCCCCTGCAAGAACACGCAGAACTTTGAGAAGCTCGAGGATGGCACCATTAAAATTATTCCGAAGGTTGACCTCACGACGGATGAGAAGTGTGAGAAGTGCAGCAGTCCGATGGTGGTGAAAACCGGGCGGTTTGGAAAGTTCATCGCGTGTTCCGCCTATCCGGAGTGTAAGACCACCAAACCCCTCGCGTTGGGTGTGAAGTGCCCCCAGCCAGGTTGTGGCGGGG
>DATDFW010000261.1:0-4624 GCA_036522375.1 Nitrospiraceae bacterium | reverse complement strand
GCTGGGACGGAATGCTCACGGTCGCCTCCTGTCACACTCGCCAACACCAACACGCCGTTCTTGCCGAGACATTCCATGGCTTCGAAGGCCACGGGCGAATAGCCGGTCGCTTCGAACATCAGATCGAACGGTCCAATACGTTTCGCCGCTTCTCTGATCGACAGGTCATTTGTCGAAATATACCGCACGCCCAATTCCTCCAGAAGGTCGAGGTTGCGTGACGGCCTACTTTCTTTTCCAAAGCTGGCGACGTCGAAGCCCTTCATCTTCAGCGAGAGGGCCGCAAGCAATCCCACAGTCCCCGCGCCCAGCACCGCCGCTTTCTTGGGTCTCCAAATCTTAAACCGCCGCTGCGCTTCGTAGGCCTGGATGATTCCCTTTTCAATAATCGAAGTCGGTTCGAGGAGGACAGCCACGTCCTTGAGCCCTTTCGGAATCTTGACCAGATATTCCGGGTCATCCACGAATAACTCGGTCAGATATCCATGGCGAAGGTTGATCCCCCGCTCGTAATAGGTATCCTCGCTGGTCATGTCGTACTGGCCGATCCGGTCGTAGAAGCTGCCGCCGGGGCGGCGAACCGTTGGAACCACAAAATCGCCCGGCACGAATTCAGTCACGTTGGACCCGACTTCAACCACCCGGCCGAAGCACTCGTGGCCGATTACGAGAAAGTCGTAGCCGGGAGGTGCCTGACCATATTCGGCGGCGTTGATCTCTTTATCTGTGCCATCGACGCCGACGCGCAGCACTCGCACCAGCACGCCACGGCCGTTCGGAATCTCATGAACCGACGGTTTGTGTAGTTCTGCAAGATGGATCGAATCAGCTTGTCCTGGAATGACGGCAACGGCTTTCATGGACATTCTCCTTGTGAATAGACTCATGCAGAAGGGCACGTATCAGTCTGTCGAGCACCGGTCGATAATCTTACAGGCAGAGGAGATAGTGCGAAGGTTACTCGGCTAGAACTCGGCGGTCATGGATTGGCTGGATAGCTCTGGCATTGTGCCCGACGAGGGCCACAAACTGGTCGATCTGGCTTTGAGCGATCGAAATCTTGTCTCTCATCACGATCCATTGGACTCCCTCCGTGCAAGGGGGCGTGGTGAGTGAGCCCTGATAGGCAAAATGGTGAAGGCTGTTCGGGATCAGCGTGGAAAGATCGAGTTGACGCGAGGGAGCGGATTCGCCTGCATACATTGGCAAGGAAGACCAGAGGGCCGATACTACAGGATGTCCGGCTCCCAAATCGGCGAGAAGTGATACCACGACGATGTGGCCGGCTTGGTCACGATGCACGAAATGGAGTTCAAAAGGGGAAGTCTTTCCTTCGATGTGGTGTTCGCTCGGTTCGTGAAAATGAAATTGCATCAATCGATAGGTTCGTCCATTCACATGTAATTCGCTCCCAGGTGAGACCTTCACCTGAATCGAATGACCGTTATGCATGGCCTGGAGTTCCGCTTGCCGATAGTGGAACAGGAGCCGCTCCGGAGCCCGATCCTCACTCGGCATGGTGATGTCGATCGGTGACTGGTGCGAGCCGGCTTCACATGTCATATAGTCGTGACTTAACATCCCCCAATGGTCCATACCCTGCGCTCCATCGTAGGCCCAGTGGAGAGAATCGCTGGAATACTGAAGGCCAGTCTGTGCGAACGCATCAGCTGTCTGACCCAAGGTGAAGCAATAGAGCCAAGCTACCAATAGGAGACCGACTGTCTCCATTTGTCCAGAGATATGCTTCATGACATGACCCTTCATCTTGAACGAAGCAGGAGTAGGGATTCGACAAGAAGCCACCAGGGCCCGGCCCGCATCCCATAGGCGCTGGCAGTTGCATTGGCGACATTCAAGCTATTGCCGGATGTTTTGTCGCGATCAGGATGTTCGAGTAGGATCCATGCAATACTCGCGAGATTCGTCGAGTGGAGCGCTCCTGAACCCCAGAGGCAATCCGGCATACCAGCCGTTGCGTGCGCCAAACTGTTGGCGCACGCAAAAGACGATGTGGAGTCAGATAGAACCTCGGGAGGCCTTTCTATCCATCGTAGCGCGTAAGCGTGAGTGCTTCGCCCAGCGTCCAAATCGACGCTCCCAACAGTGCCAAATCCTTCAATAAGAACTGTCCTGGCGCGACTGACAGAGCGGGGAACCCGCCCAAGCTGGCCTCCCACACAGGCGGCGTGGACAGCATGAAACTGAGGGTGCCCAAAAACAGCACCGCGGCCAGCGCACTGCCGGCTGCTGAGATCTTCGCGGAAATCGGCCTGGCCGCGATCATCACGGCAATGGCAATTTCCAGCACGCCCAGCCAGTTTGAAAATGCCTGTACGCTGAAAATGTTGTAGAGCCAACTCATCAATGGACTATTGGCTACCAACGGTTGAATCCCATTCGCTTCGTAGGCGGAAAACTTCATGGCTCCAATCCAGGCAAAGACAACTACAAGTCCGTAGCGGGTCACGAAAGTTCCCAGAGCCTGTAGTTTCTCGCTCAAGGCGGTATCGGTATCTCTCTCCACTGGCATCGTGACGGTGGCTGTTCTGATCATGGCACGTCTCCTTCTTCAATCTGAGGTTATGAGTGCGGGCAACCAAGTTTCTCTTCGTTGCCGATTGTCTTCTTCACTGCTGCAGCCTAGTCGATCAAGCCTCACCGCCCTTACATGACATTTTTCATGTATCTGATGAGTCACCATTTGATATTTTGATATTGGAATTCTCCGAAATGGGTAACGAGTTCCCATCCCATAACAGCCTTGGACGAGAAACCGATTGCTAGGAAACCGCGCTCTGATTGGTGTGATGTGCGGCAAACTGCTGGCGTAAACGGAGGCGATCACTGGGAGATGGATATTGTTTGGGCAGGTTTCTCAGCGCAGAGGAAACAAGATCGATCTGTTTCACATAGGCACGGCAGTGGGTGCAGGACAAAAGGTGCAGGCCGATCAAGACTTTGGTCGATATAGGAACGCTACCGCTCAAATACCCAGACGCTCGATCAGCGACATTGCGGCAAGTGAGGCCACTGTGGATCCATCGTGAAGGATAGTCTTTCATGTAGGGTGCCCCGATAGTAACGTCACCCCTGAGTCTCCCCATTCATGGTTTTCTTACAATGCCCTCCCGCAGAAGTAGGCTAAGGTCGAGGTTAAGGTTGAGCAGGACCCGTTCTCCTTAACCTCAACCTCGGCCTTAACCTTATCATCTCAGGGCGATTTCCACTGCCCCTCTCACTCGTTCCCGTGCACGGTGGAGCCGAACATACAGGTTGGTTTCGGTGATGTTCAGCATCTCACAGACCTCCTTAGCCTCGACACCCTCCACATCGCGGAGAATGAGCACCTCTTTTAAGGTTGGTGGCAAGGCCTCAATGGCTCGCTGCATCGCATTGACTGCTTGCTGGCTGGCGAGCAACTTCTCCGGCGTCTGGTCATCCCAAGGCTGAGGTGGCAAGGCCCAGTGCCCGGCCAATTCACCGCTTTGTTGGAAGCGAGATGGATCGACGGCTTCGTCGTTGTCGTCATCATAATGAGACTCGAAGGCGGAAAACGTCGTATGGCGCTTCTCGCGCACACCGCGATCCTTGGCCTTGTGGATCAGAATCCCGCAGATCCAGGTACGGAGCGACGACCGGCCTTCGAATCGATTCAGGCTTTCAATCACCGCCATCCAGGTGTCTTGCACAACTTCTTCAGCTACTTCGCGATCGGCCACATAACCCATCGCCATTCGGATGAGTGTGCCATGATGTTGGTTGACCAGTTCATCGAACGCCCCCTCGTCACCCTTCCTGAGCTTCGTAATGAGTGTGTCCTCAGCCTTCGCGAGACCGGTGGGCTTGACCGTCGGCGACTGCCGGCTCTCTTCAAATGTGTAGTAACCGATTGACTCTACAGAGGGGATAACGTCTGCGTTCATGACCTGCCTCCAGTTTGCAGCAGCTCCGTGACATAACCAGGAGCGCTCATAAGGGTGACTTGTGTCCGAGGAAGGTTATTCAGTACTTCAACCCCCCTGGCGTCGATGAAATCGACATGGGAGCAATCCAGATACACGGCTTTCTTCTCTCGGAGAAACACTCGGCACTCTCCATCAAGGAGGGTGGCCCACTCTGCCGTGATCTTCCCCTCTAACTTGAGGAGCACATCGTTCTTGCTTTCTTGAACCTTCGTAATCTTGAGCATCTTCTCTCTCGCTCCGGTGAATTCCGTCTGATGACCGGGTATTCAGCAATTGCGATGCCAAGCGAATCGCGAAACGCGTGAGATATAGTAAGTGCTTGATGTGGAAAGGCGAGAGAGTCGTTTTCTACAGCAAGAGGCAAGAAAACAGCGACATCAATTTCCTAAAATCTTGGGAGCGTCACGAAATAGTGGGAAAAATTTTAGGAGCAACGTGATGGCGAGAAAAGAAAGAATGAAAATGGACTGGGAATACAGACGCACAAGATACGCTTCTTAAACTGGCCGTTTGATGCCGAGCTTTTTCATGCGGGCTTCGAGAGTTGTGGGATTGATGTCGAGAATCTTGGCTGCGCCCTTCTCGCCGCTCACGCGCCAGTTGGTGCGCTCCAGGACGTCGACAATATGCTGCCGTTCTAGTTCTTCGAGGGTCAG
>DATDFW010000260.1:0-4122 GCA_036522375.1 Nitrospiraceae bacterium | reverse complement strand
CCTGCGGCTCTGGCAGTCGTGCAACAGCTCATACGGCTAGGGTTTAACATTCAAGCGACGAGTGGAACAGCGGCGTATCTGCGGAGTCATGGAGTTCAGGCGGAAACCGTGAACAAGGTCATGGAAGGACGTCCTCACATCGTGGACCATATCAAAAACGGGCAAGTGGCCCTGGTCGTGAATACGGTGAGTACGGCATCGTCACATGCCGATTCATTATCGATTCGTCGGGAAGCACTGAACAAAGGGCTGGCATACTATACGACGATACGAGGGGCAAGAGCTGCGGGCATGGGGATTGAGGCCATTCTCAAGAAAGAGCTGACCATTCGGTCGCTGCAGGAATATCATCATTATTCATAGAGGACCCCATAGACTATGCCAACACCGATTACGAAGAAGGGTCACGAGGCGCTTATGGCAGAGCTCGATCGTCTTCGCAAAGTCGAACGTGCCAAGAATATCGAAGCGATTGCCGAAGCGCGTGCCCATGGCGATTTGAGCGAAAATGCGGAGTACGATGCCGCCAAAGAACGCCAGGGATTCATCGAGTCGCGCATCGTGGAATTGCAGTCGAAACTGGCAGATGCCCGTATCATCGAAACCGCCGGACGAGTCTCCGACACCATTGTGTTCGGCGCCACGGTGCTCCTGATTGAGCAGGAGACGCAATCGAAGCGGGAATATACTCTAGTGGGACAGGATGAAGCCGATATGAAAGTGAACCGCATTTCAATCCAGTCTCCGGTCGGTAAGGCGCTGATTGGAAAGCGAGTCGGCGATTTCGTCGAAGTCGAGACACCGGTCAAGACGGTCGAGTACGAGGTGGTGGAGATTCGTTTCGAAGAGCTATAGTCCGATCATTCATGAACACCCCATCCGGGATCATCACGCTATTGACCGATTTCGGCGATCGTGATGCGTTCGTGGCGAGCATGAAGGGAGTGATTCTCACCATCAACCCACAAGCAACCCTCGTTGATATCTCGCATCATGTGTCGCCGCATTCGATTGAAGAAGCCGCCCATCTCCTCAAGTCCTGCTATCGATATTATCCGGAGGGGACGGTGCATGTGGCGGTTGTTGATCCGGGCGTCGGCAGCGCGCGGCGTCCCCTCATCGCGAAGAGCGGACAGTATTTTTTCTTGGCTCCCGACAATGGCCTTCTTACGCCCATCCTTGCCGAAGACCGCGATATGGAAGTCCGTGAGATTGAGAACGCGAACTATCGATTGATCTCACCGGGCCATACATTCGACGGCAGGGATCTCTTCGCCCCGGCCGCGGCATGGGTGGCAAAGGGAGAGGCGGTTTCGTCATTCGGACGTGTCATCAATGATCCGGTGAGGCGTTCGATCGTCGAACCGATTTGGGAGGGCCAATCGATGGTTGGACAGATCGAGCATGTTGATCGATTCGGCAATCTCATCTCAAACATCATGGTGAAGCATTTACAAGATTTTCAGGCAGCGGTAGGACGGGAAGACCCGGTCATTTGCATTGGGGCCTATACCATTAACGGACTGGTCGCCAGCTACAGTGAAGGGAGAAGCGATACCCCGTCCGCGCTAATCAATAGCTGCGGGAAGCTGGAAATCTTTCTGGATAGACACCACGCCGCCGAGGGCCTGCACATTGGTGTGGGTGGAGAAGTTCGGCTGTGCTAACGATGGGATGGTTACCCGATCGCATTGTCCACTTGCAGTAGGAAGTGACTGACAATCAAGTTGCACGTGATCATCCGGTTTTCCATTAAACGGTCTTCTCAGTAAGAAAGTGTTAACCTGAAGTAAGGCTCAGTTCCCAGGTAAGGATTCAATTGAATCGCTCAAAATGTCTATCATTCTCGTTAATTCATCGACCGAGGTCGAGAGTGGTGGAATAAGCAGGATGATGTGTCCTAATGGGC
Organism: Nitrospiraceae bacterium; assembly: GCA_036522375.1. Classification (GTDB taxonomy): domain Bacteria; phylum Nitrospirota; class Nitrospiria; order Nitrospirales; family Nitrospiraceae; genus Palsa-1315. The sequence continues at coordinate 2,213 of DATDFW010000260.1, read as the reverse complement.
GAAGCACTAATCCATTTTGTCGGGCGACTCTGCACACACGATGACCGATTCGAGCCTCGATCGGATAGGGTTTCCGTGTCGTTTTGTCTTCCACCAGTTCGATGGCTGCGATAAATCCCCGCTGCCGGATATCACCCACCTGGGGTAGTTGCCATAGGGGCTGAAGAAGTCGCGCCATCGTCTTAATTTTGGCTTGCAGTCGGGACAGCGTCTTGTCTTTCTTGAACACTGCGAGATTCGCCAGTGCCACAGCGCAGCCGAGGGGATTTCCCGTAAAACTGTGGCCGTGAAAGAATGTTTTGAATTCCTCGTATTTGCCGAGAAAGGCCTGGTAGATTTCGTCGGTGGTGAGTGTGGCGGCGAGCGGCATGTAGCCGCCGGTCAGGCCTTTGCTGATCGCCATCAAGTCCGGCGTGACCCCCTCGTGTTGGCAGGCAAACATCTTGCCGGTACGACCAAATCCGGTGGCGACCTCATCGGCAATCAAGAGGACATTATATGTGGTGCAGAGCTCACGAATTCGTTTCAGATAACCGGGGGGGGAGGGCAGCATTCCTGCGGCGGCTTGTACAAGTGGTTCGATGATGAATCCGGCCAGTTCACGGTGTCGCTCTTTGAGGATTCGTTCAATCGGATCGATGCAGGCCATCCCGCACGAAGGGTAGGTCAACCCCAATGGACAGCGATAGCAATAGGGGGGGTCGGCCTCTATGGTGGGAAACAATAGCGGCTTAAATCGCGCGTGGAAGACCGCGATGTTGCCGACGCTGACGGCGCCAATTGTATCGCCATGGTAGGCCATCTTCAGATGGAGAAAGGTATTTTTTGAACCGGCCTCGGGGTGACGCTGCTGCCAGTACTGCACCGCCATTTTAAGCGCGATTTCCACCGCGGTGGATCCATTGTCGGAGTAGAATACCCGCTTGAGGCCTTTAGGTGCGATTTGAATCAAGGCTCGTGCGAGCTGAATCGCCGGTGGATTAGTAAGTCCGAGCAGCGTGGAGTGTGCGATGTGATCGAGCTGCTTCTTGATGGCTTGATCGAGTTCCGGATGGCGATGGCCATGGAGATTGACCCAGATGGACGAGGTCCCGTCGAGAAATCGTCTCCCTTCCGTATCGATCAGGTAAGGCCCTTTTCCCTGCACGATAATGAGCGGCTCTTCCTGTAGCCATTCCTGCATTTGAGTGAAGGGATGCCACAGGTATTGGTGATCCCAGTCAATGAGCTGTCGAGTTGAAGGTCGTTGTGCCATGGTAGAGGAATCGTAGAAGCAGAAGAGCGATTGGAGTATTGCTTGAAATCAAAACAAGACGGTACCCCTTAATCTGCGCGATAGACTGTCAGTGGTACGCTCGTATCTGATATTGCCGGTGTGGCGTGGAACGGATTATACGAGGGGGCGATTACTTTGACAACCTCGGGGGCAGTAACTATAATAACGCGATGTTATTGGGAAAAGAGTTAGAATTTGCAAAGCCTCATACGCAATTTCTCGATTATTGCCCATATCGATCACGGCAAATCAACCCTCGCTGACCGGTTCCTGGAAGCCACGGGCGCTGTCACGGCCCGAGAATCGAAAGACCAGATTCTCGACGCGATGGATCTGGAGCGTGAACGCGGGATCACGATCAAGGCCCACGCGGTCGCGGTCCGGTATCAGGCCAAGGATGGGAAGACCTATGCGTTGCATTTGATCGATACGCCGGGTCACGTCGATTTTACCTATGAAGTCTCGCGAAGTTTGGCAGCCTGCGAAGGTGCGTTGTTGCTTGTCGATGCAACCCAGGGCGTGCAGGCACAGACGATCGCCAATGTGAACCTGGCGATGGCCAATCACCTCACGATCATTCCGGTCGTCAATAAGCTCGATCTTGCGAGCGCCGATCTGGAAGGCACCAAGCAATCGATTTCCGATGTGCTGATGCTGGACGCAACCGATGCTCTGCCCATCAGCGCGAAGGAGGGAAAGGGTGTGCCGGAGGTGCTGGAGGCGATTATTGCTAGGATCCCTCCACCATCCGGTGATCCCAAGGCGCCGCTCAAGGCGCTCATCTTCGATTCCTGGTTCGATAATTATCAGGGGGTGATCGTACTGACAAGGGTGGTGGACGGAGCCCTGCGGCCCGGGATGAAAATTACAGTGATGTCGAATAATCGGACGTTTGAAGTGATGGAAGTCGGCCAATTTACCCCGAAACGGACCAAGA
>DATDFW010000259.1:0-4166 GCA_036522375.1 Nitrospiraceae bacterium | reverse complement strand
GGCGAAGGGCCTCTTTGGCTTCAATATCTCCTCTGTATGTAGCATGGATGGTCATCCGGCCATCTTGAATGGAGACTTGCGGTTCTCCTTCTCTAACGAAATCCCACCGGTAGTCATTTCCCAACGGATGCTTGGTTTCGCTGAAACGTTCCGGCATGGTCGTCTGTAAGGTTCGTTCCAGGGGGGTGAGATCGATGACGAGTGTAACGGGAAGCGTTGAGTCAGGAAGTTGGGACACGGCCACCTCAATGGTGCCTGGCGCTGGCGCAGCATATTGAGGGGGCGGCACCGAATTCGCCGTGTACGGCGGGAGCGTATGGCTGCACGCGACAGCGATGAACAGACAGGGTAACAATGCAATGCTTTGTTTCCACAACCTCATGATTTGCTCCTTGGGTATTGCACCCTTGGTCATTATGGAATGAGTTCTGCGAAAGGTCGGAACGACTGCTGCCCGTGCCTCAATCGGACATACGCTACGTTCAGTTCAATTCTGCCTGGAGGATCACTGGCTGTCCGGTCACTATTGCTCACATCCGAGTAATTTCAGAAGTACTGCACGAGAGGTCACTCAAACAGGTCTGGCTATCTCGAAATTTTTCACACTGATCAATTCGGGTCAGTTCTGATCCATCCAAAGGTCCAGTATGGTCCAAGTGTTTAGATGAGGCGTCTGATCGTCGCCTGATACGTGAACAGCGTCCACGGCTCTCGACGAGAGCGGAACGGGAGGACTTATGGCGTGCGCACGATGCGGTGGGTTCCTGATACTCGAAGACGGGGATGGTTCCGTCACCAGTTTCCGTGAGAAGCAGCTCCGGAGTATGGAATGTGTGCGATGTGTGAACTGTGGGTCCATCGACGATTCTGTGATCCTTGCAAATCGTCGCATTGAAAGGAGCACGATATGCTGTACTACGCACTAATATTCTTGGTGGTTGGATTGATTGCCGGGGCTCTGAATGTGGCAGGGGTAGCAGCGGTGGCGATCCAGATTTCCTGGATCCTGTTCTTGATCGGGATCGTGTTGCTGGTGATCCACCTGCTCACGAATCGCTCCGTCCGGGCCGGCTGACCGATCAGCAGATTCATCTGAACCAGAGAGTGGATCGACTATCGACAGTTGTGTCTGTTCAGGAAAATTCCGATGCAACTGGCAGACGAGAAATGTGGCGATCGGGGCAGTATACCCTCGGTGAAGATTCTTCGCAGAGGGAGTTGTTGCAGGAACGCGGCCAAGATCATCTGCACTTAAAAGCCATTCCAAATTGGGAGAAGCAGGCGCAAATACTTGTTCGAACCTGTACGCATGATGGGTTCTTACAAAGTATATATTGTGTCAACGCATCATATGCGAGTGAGAAAAACCATTATCATTCGGATATCGAAATTCGTTTTAAGAAGGTGACCTAGATACTCATCTACCCATGATTGCGCAAGCAGCGTCAAGCTGTAAGTTGCTTCTGCCACTGTTAGTTACTTCACCCATCCGCTACCAGGACAGAACCAACCAGCCCCATCAGGGCCCATCTCAAGAGTATCCTGATTTGTGGTTTCGCTAGGCGGTCGCCAATGGCGTCTGGACCTGGGCTGCCCTGAATGTATCCATCACCTGCGTGAGACAACCCGGACAATACGTGTGAGTTTGAAGACAATCGACCGGATTCACGCCATGTATCTTTCGATAGCTCCGCTGCGTGACCCAGCGTGCACGGTCAGGAGAAGGGCCGATCTCATCTCGAATGAATCGGCAGAGACAACAAACAGGGAGTAGTGGCGTCTCGTTTCTCGAAATGGACAAGGCTGCATGCGTGATCTGAGCGAACAGGGTCTCAACAGCCACACGCACCGTCTTTCATAACTCTTCTCCTTATTCTCAAGATGTTCGACGTGAAACGTCGTCGCATCGGTCCCATGATTGTGTTCCTATGGTCGTCTCCTTTGATACGTTCCCTGCAGTATGACAAGAAGATCGCGTGCTCGTTGCTCACAATTGCTCAGATTGGAAAATATGATGTGGCAAGCGCTGCTCCCCGCGGAGACTCAGCCGAAAAGCAGGCCCTTACGTGTGGAGAACGATAGTGAGGAGCGTGCTGTGGATAGGTCATCTGTGGATCGCTAGTCTTCGAAGAAACGGATAGCATTGAGCAACTCAGGGAAATGGTAAATAATATAGTCGGGTTTTACGCGTTCTTTTTCTTGTATTCCCTGGTTGGACTTGCAAAAGATGGTTTTTATCCCGAGTCTCTGCGCCCCATATACATCACGATACATGTCATTGCCCACAAATAACACCTCTGCTGGCTCCATCTTCATGGCGGTCAATGCGGCTGTAAACAGGCCTTCGTGTGGCTTGCGATATCCGAAGTCTCCAGAGATGATGATCGGGTCGAAATAACTAGATAATCCGACGGCGTTCAGTTCTGGCACGGCATAGGCGGTCTGACCATCGGAAATTATTGCAAGATGATATTTCTGGTGCAGGTGCCGGATGGTGTTCACTACGCCAGGATAGGGCTGTAACCGGAAGCGTGAAGCGGCACGGTACGCCTCGGCAAGAAATCTCGGGAGTTGTTCAAGCTTCTGAATCGGCTGGCCACGCGTGAAGTCCGTCGAGTGCTGCGTGATGATCGTGCGGAAGATGCCGATGGCATCGAATTCTGGGTGAGGCCCGTTATGTGCCGCGCGCTGCTCCTTCATTATCTGGAAATACAGATCCTTCACGACGTTCGGTTCGAGCAATATGCCTTGATAGGACAGCAGATTGCTCATGACGCGATACACATCGTCATGCCATTCGTCAGTCTGGATATCTGAAAGTGTTCCGTTGATATCGAAAATAATCCCTTTGACATTCATGTTAAAAGCTCCTCAGGCATTCTTTTGCCTCGTTGATCAGGCGACGGCGGTATTCCGGTTCGATCCAACTATTTCGCGCGATTCGCAGTAATGTAATTCCTATGTAGAACGGTGTCCTGCCGGTGATCGATTGAAAGGCGCGATCGCGGTTGGGGAAGTGGCCGGCATACTCCCAGAGAAAGTGGCCAATGAAGGGCTCGGCGGCGTCCGTCTTACCGGTGGCACGCATAAAAAAATGCTTCAGTTCTCCGACAATGCGGCCTGTGTCGAATACGCGATCAGCACGCTTAGTTCTCTCCAGATCGAACGCGAGTACTTGTAATCCACCACTGAACATAAAGTTTTCCGGTGTCGCGTCCCCATGCACGAGCACCTTCTGGTCCGCCCACATCCTCGGTTGATTGCGCCACTGATCACGCAGCCAATACAATTCGCATGCCTCGTCTCCTCCGAATGCCCCGATTTCATATAGTCTGTTAATGAGGCGATCCATGTACGCGCAGTCTTGATGGAACTCGACCCCCACGCCTATGGCCGTTCGGTTGTGAAAGGCTGACAGGAAGTACGCGAGTGCAGTGAGTCTATGATACAGTTTCCCATAGTCACCGCTCTGAATCACCTCCCGTATCACGTCGCTGAGCAGTTCCCCCTCGCAGTATTCGGTGACCAGCAGCGCATTGATCGAATAGTTGCGACCAAGCGGCCTGACGACATGGTGGGGATAGCCCGTCAGTCCGTAATCGCGCATCATGCAAAGATTGTCGAACTCGCGCGTCAGGCGTGAGACCGCCTTCACTGCGTCTTTCTTTCTTGAGGAGAGAAAGAACTTCCCTATGACCTTGCTGCCGGTATGGCGGTCTTCATAGAGGTACACGTCGTTTGAGCCATGGAGCCTGAAGACACGATACGTCGAACTACCCGAGGCGCTTATCTGCGGCTGAATATCCTGCTGGAGATATCTGTGTAAGGGATCGTGTTCTGAAAGCCTCCCAAGATAGATTCTGTGCATCGTGATTGATTGCGCCTGGAATCAAAACCTGTTGGGTGTGGTATAGCTGAAAGGGTACGTCAAAGCCGTAAAGAAATCGACTTTGTTATGCCCCGCCTAAATTGTGGGACAGATGGCTGAGTCTCCTCGTCCCTCTTCGCAACGGATCTCGTTCCCATTTTGCTAATAGATGATGGGTGGCGCTTCTCATTGATCACCAGCATCAATCGTTGGTGTTGCAGGGGTCGCTCGGGATCTCGCTGTAGTGTGAAAAGTCTTCTGCCACCTCAACCTGACGAAGCGGAACTGAGATGCTCTG
>DATDFW010000258.1:0-5065 GCA_036522375.1 Nitrospiraceae bacterium | reverse complement strand
AGTTCTTTCACAAGATTTCTGGAGTTCAGATACTCTTCAAAACGCCGTATGTCTTGATCCGGATCTGTCGCCTCGTACGCGTAGGACGCAAGCCACTTCACAGAGCCCTCGCTTAACGGAGTTTGATCCTCGGGGAAGCAGGCTAATTGCTTGACTGTGCGCTGCAGTTGTTGTTCGAGTTCGATTTGAAAATCACGGACAGTCCATCCTGGTCCGGCTGAAGCATCTTTCAGATGAAGTTTTCCGATAACACGGTCAACCTCTGACTTCAGCACCACCGTGCAGGGTGGGGTCTTATCGACGCCGTCCAACTCGATCGCAAGAGAGTACTTCCTGTCGTGAAACCCACTGGCGCACCCTTGCAGTACTACACAGAATCCAAGGGCAACGAAACCGATTTGCTGCTTGCGGACCATTGTCATTCCTCCTCCCACGCGAAACATGATTTCCAGCAATTAGCGCGGCAGATTCTCCGCCGATTCGCTTCCTCCGTCAAGCCAGAATTCGCGAGTCGCCATGTAAATACTGGTATTTCGACAGTTACGAGGATACCGATGCTCACACGCACTGAAGGACGGTGATGTGAGAGGAAAAAAATCTCCGAGGGATCGGAAGAGTGTTGTATGGATATGGCGTGCGATACAGGAAAATCCTGTCTGGCATGAGCCTGCACAGTATGGTAGGTTCACACGGGGTTAGGAGTCTGCTCGAGAGTTGATATATGATTCGTGCAGCGATTCTTGCCGCAGGCGCTGTTGCACTTGCCCTCCTTGCTGCCGTCTGCCTACCACGCCACCTTCCCTCAGCGCCCGCATCAGAAGCTGTCACCCCTGCCAGCTTCCATGCACATCTGGAGCACGGGACCCTGACGCTCCGTGGCTCACTCCCCAGTGAGACCAGTAAGGCCGCAATCCTTCAGCGAGCCCAAGAGCTCTACGGCGCAGCACCTGGCCGCATCGTCGATGGGTTGGCTGTGGATTCGAAAGTGAAATCTGAAGCCTGGATCGCTAATGTTCCCAAGGCCCTCCCCATCTTAGGGTATTTGACAGAACGTGGCTCTATCATCATCGACGGGCATTCGATTGTCCTCAGCGGCCAAGTTGATGGTGATCGTACCAAAGCCACTGTGTTACGAGAGGTTGCCCCTCTGACGCAGATGGGGCTCGAATTAGAAAATCATATCCTGGTGGCTCAACTCTCTGCTCCCTCCTCTTCGCTCCAGAAGAAATTAAATGAGGTCCTTGCGCATGCCTCCATCGAGTTTGATTCGAATACCGCGACGATCACCCCGCGTAGTCGTGCCACATTGGACCAACTGATCACCCACTTACGCCGTTCCCCTCATACAGCCATAGAGATCGGCGGTCATACGGACAAGTACGGTGCACCGGACTATAACCTTCAACTCAGCCACCAACGAGCCGAAGCCGTGCGGCACTACTTCACCAGCCATGGTTTAACAAATCCGTTTACTGCCGTCGGTTATGGGGCCTCACGACCGCTGTCGGTGGCAGAGACGCGGGACGGCCTTCAACACAACCGCCGCATCGAATTACGCGTGAAAGGAGTTGGTAACCTATGACCATACTCATCGGCCAAATCGTGGGATGTCTTCTCGTTGCAGCAGGCATCGGCGGCGTGGTCGGATGGCTACTCCGACACCTGTCCGTCCGCCAAATCACCCAACAGTCCAGGGAGGTCACCGCCAGCCTCCGGCTTAAAGGACAACTGCTGGAGAAGGCACAGCATGAGCTTAAAGAGCAAGCGGCGGCCATACACATCCTCGAAAGCAAAATGATCGAATCGGAGGCGCTTGATCAATCCACCCGGCAGGAACTCTCTGCACAACAGGACCGCATCCAGGTGCTTCAACAAGAGCTGGTCCTTCGCACGCAGCGGTTGACGGCCTTGGAAGCAAGCGAAGCCTCAGTTCGCCACCGTGCGAACGAATTGGATGCAGCCACTGCGGCACGGGCTGAAGAAGTCCAACAATTCAATCTCATACGTCGGAAGGCCGAGGAAGCATTCAAGGCTCAAGCGCAAGAACGGCAAGACCTTCAGCTTCGCGTCGCCGAACTGGAAGCCACGGTCGCAGAAGCTGATCAGCTACGCGCACGCCTTGAGGAACTCGAGCCGGCTCAAGGACGGGTCCATTGGCTGGAAGTCCAACTCTGCGATCGAGACATCGAGCATCGGGCCGCCCTACACCAACTCGAAGGCCAACTGGCCGACCGGGAACGGCGAATCGCCGAACTCGAATGTTTCGAGCCGCAGCTGAAGGAACAAGAATCGGCACTGATAGAGCGGGAGGCGAGGTATACTCACACCATCGCGCAACACGAAACACAAATCACCAAGCTACACAAACAGCTCGCGGCGCTGAACACACTCCGAGGCCAGGTCGAGCGCGATGAACAACTCCTGCGCGAACGAGACGAGCGGATCGACGGCCTGCAGCAGCACATACAAAACCTGGAAACCCAACAGCAACGCCTGGCGGATCAGGCTAAGTTGGTGGGAGAAAAGGAAGAAGAAATTTCCCGTCTTCGGAAACGCCTCGTCGAAGTGCGAGCCGCACTCCGCATCAAGACCAATGGAGGAGCCGTGACTCCTCACCCGACCCGTCAAAATGGAAGTCAATTGAGCCTGCAGATGGAACAGGCACAGGGGACGAGAGTCGAGCAGAAAGACGACTTAAGCAAGATTCATGGAATCGGTCCCGTCTTCGCACGGACCCTGAACAAGATGGGAACGCACACCTATATCCAGATTGCGCGTTGGAAGCCAGAAGATATCGCCAAAGTCGCGAAGAAGCTCTATACCGCCCCCGAACGGATCAAGCGGGACAAATGGATTGAGGAAGCCAAAAAAGAACACTTTCGCAAGTACGGCGAACGACTCTAGCAGGCTGCTGAAAAAGGCCGCTAGCGGCGTTCTCGCTTCACTCAGAGGCTCAACGTACCGAAGCGTACGCCTCGCCTCTTCGCTTGCTGCGGCCTTGCTGGACGGCCTTTTTGAGCAGCCTGCGAGGTGTACGTTTACTCCCCCGGAGAAAAGAGCTACGCCTTCAGCATCCTGCTAGACTGCATTCCCCTTCATCAGCGAGATGATACTCATCATCGTGACCTGATCGTCGTCGAAGCCGCCATGCGTTGTGCTTTTCGATTCCTTGCCTGGTGCAGCCCAGGTAGAAACCTGTGCCAATTGCTGGGATGCAATCGTGCTCTTGAAATACTTCTCCATGCCGAGTATCGGCGTCGTCTCTCCATGTTCGAGCGACCGTGACACCAGGTAGAGCAGCGAGCGGCTGTACCCAAGAATTGGCCTACAGGTCGGATCCTTCTGTTCCATATCGTCCGATAGATGGAACTGATTGTAATGTTTAACCCTGCCGTTTTTGATGGCTGGAACGACGGTCCTCTCGAAGAGGTCGACTCGTACCGCCGGAGCCATGAAGTTTACGCTTTCGAACGTCCAGCCCTGCCTGCCCAGCCGATCGATGACATGGCTGTGTAGGATCGATCCCGCCGAATGGCCGACGAGATGCAGCCGCACCTTGTCGAGATCGGCAAAGTACGGCGATTGTTGGCAGGCCCTGTAGAGCTTCATTCCTCCACTCTCAGCCGTATTGGAAATCGCGTCGGCATTCTGTTTCATCTCGCTCCAGATCGCTGTCCCCGGCGTAGCCAGTAATTTTTCAAGCCGTTCATTCCACCAATTCTTGACGCCATCGAAGAGCCCGCCGGTCGGACGCGGCTGGCCCTCTAGGACGTCTTCTAGTCGCCCCTTGAGCGTGGACCACAGGTCGGTTTCCCACATGAGAAAGATAGGAAAGATCCTGTGTTCATATAGCGCCGGAATCCATTTCGCTGCCGTTTCCCCGGCAGTATCCTCCGATGTGAGACCACCATGCGCATAGATGGCAATATCCACGGGATCATTCTTGCCAAGGCCCCATGCTGTCCGCGCCATACCGAGATGGTGGTTGATAAGTGCCGCAATGTCGGAATCCTGTGTCCGGAAATCCCCGGTGTTGCTGAGCCGGCCGTTGTTCTCCATATCGATGATAAATGGGCTGATCTCGCGAGTGCGTAACGAAGCCTCGCTCGCGAGCCGAACCTTTTTACCGGCATCAAGACGCAGCGTCTTCGAATGCGCGATCTCGAGATGGAGTTCGGTCACCACGCCCAGTTGTGCCACCCAACAGTCCATCGCATTGTTGAGCCAGTCTTCATATGCTAATACGGCACGACCCTTTGTTCCCCACTCAAGGCCCCATGAGTTATGGACGATGAACCCGTCTTGGTTATAGCCGACGATTGCAAAGGCATGACCGCCGTCGCTGAGGCTTGCCTTCTGACATGGAATCATCCAATACCTGCCGTTGGTGTGTGATCGGTTCGAGAATCCTTCATCCCAACCGGAATGGCAGACCGCGCTGGCATACAACACGCCGATGTCGTTGAGTGCGACGTGCATATCGGTAATCGCCCTTGTGTCGACGCGGTAATAGGCCCCAAGCGGACGCTTCACGGCATCAAGCCACCAATCGTCTGAAGGCTTTGTGGCCTGGCCTGTCGGCATCGGTTCCGATGTCCACAGTCTGGCCGCGCAGGCACCGTGTTTGAACCAGCCTTTCATGGCACCGCGCAGGCTCGATCCAGTATCGGCGTCCGGGGCGCCGGGAAATTCGTCATAACGCCGTGCCATCGAATACAACATGAATGGGGATACACGATAGTCCATCTGCTTGCGCTTCGCGATGTGCTGCAAATGATAGACAACTGTGGCCAGGGCGAAACCCGTACAGGCGTTAGTCTGTCCCTGATCGAGCACTGGCATGCCGGCCTTCTGTTCACGTGCCAAATCCGGCACTATTCCGACGGGCGGCATATAGACCCTGTCACGCAGATCGAGTCGATCGGGGACTGCAGTCCGTTTCCGATCAGTTATTGCGCCGGACTGCTTCCCTTTGGTCGCTGTAATGTTCTTCCTCGCCATGGAAATGTCCTTTCACACTGTAGACAGACGTAAGTCGAGAATGTGATCGTATCGGAGAACGCGC
>DATDFW010000257.1:0-7721 GCA_036522375.1 Nitrospiraceae bacterium | reverse complement strand
TAGGTAGATCGTCTTCCACGAAGGAGACGAGCCTGTGCCCTTTCTTATCTGCTAAGGGCTTGATCATCGCCAGTGTTCGTTCAATGACCCTCCGAATATGAAGCGGCTCTCGTTTAAACAAGACCTGTCCGGATTCGATCTTTGACAGCTGGAGGAGGTCTTCCAGAATCAGATTCAGCCGGTCGCTTTGCTTCAGGATGATGTCGAGAAATTTCGTGCTGATGTCAGGATCGTCTTTGGCGCCATCGAGCAAGGCTTCGATATACCCCTTGATGGACGTGAGTGGAGTCCTCAGCTCGTGGGATACGTTGGCGACGAAATCTTTCCGGATATTTTCCAGGCGGCGCAAATCAGTTACGTCATGGAAGACAAGGACCGCACAGGCTTCGTTCTCTCGGTCGCATGCGGTGACGGAGGCCTCAATATGGAGACAGCGACCATTCGGGTGCAGGAGAATTTCATCTTCTTCGCTTATGCGTTTCGTCAGGACTGTTGAGACCAACGTATCCAACTGTGGATGTCGAAAGACATCGGAGCAGGGGTGTCCCCGTGCTTCGATCCTAGTGACGTCGAACATGCGTTCCAGGGCTGGATTGACTTGCAACACGCGACCTCGGCAGTCCAGAACCATCACCCCTTCGACCATCGAGGTCAACATGGCGAGGAGTTGGGCACGATCTTCGGAAAGCTCATCGATCTTGGATTTGAGTTGGTCCGTCATGTGGTTGAGCGTGTCGGCCAAGAGGCCGACTTCATCCCGTGATCCAGTCCGAAGGCGGACAGCATGGTCACCCTTCGCCAACTGTTGCGCAGCCATTGCAATATTGGACAGGGGTTGTGTGATGCTGCGAGCGAGCCAGACACTCAGTATGAGGGCGATCACAAATGCAATCCCGAAGGCGAGGGCCAAATTCCGATGCAACTTGTCCACTTCACGATCAAAGGTAGTCATCGGCAATCCTAGCCTCAAGAACACGGATGGTGTGGTCTGGGTTGCCCTGTTCAAACCGATAGCCAGATATAATGTCCGCTCACCGGTGGTGTGACTTGTGCGGAGATCCGTTCCGCGCCCGGTAGCAATGGCTTGCTGTATTTCCGGTCGCGCCAGGTGGTTTTCAACCGTAGGGAGATTGCTATCCGAGACGGCACTGTCGGCCAACACCTGTCCGTCAGGAGCAATGACGGTCACGCGAGCAAGAGCTCGCGCGCTGAGATCTTGAACGGCTGCCCGCAATTGGAGGGTAGAGGACAGTGGTCCCGACTGGGTCAGAAACGGCTGCAGCCCGTATGCGACGAGATTGGTTCGCGCTTCCAGTACTTGTTCCGATTGAACGATCTCTTGTTGTTCAAGGGAACGAATCGCCAACGTGCGGGCGATCAGAAGCCCGCAGACGAGGACCAGCAGTGTTCCGATCGTGACCTTCCATCGGATAGAAAAGGTCATGCCGAACGATCCAGCTCTTTGAGCTTATACCCCAGGGATTTGACAGACACAATCGCTTCGTTGAGCGAGGGGAGTTTCTGCTTAAGTCTACGAATGTGGACGTCGACCGTCCGGGTGGTTCCGTAGTAATCGTATCCCCAGACGGTATTGAGGAGGATGTCTCGAGTCAGAACTCTGCCGGGATTGCGCAAGAGATGTTCGAGCAGGCCGAATTCTTTTGCCGTGAGAGGGACCTCTCTATTCTTCACCGTGACTTCATGTCGTACGAGGTCCATGAGGAGCTCGCCATAGCGATAGCGAGCCGGGCTGTCTTCTGGTCTCCGCTGAAGCCGCCGGAACAGGGCCTTGATGCGGGCCACCAACGTTTTGGGACTGAACGGTTTGGTGACATAGTCATCGGCTCCCAGTTCCAGCCCAACGACAGTATCCGACTCCTCCGCTTTGGCGGTCAGCATGATGATGGGGAGCATTGCAGTCTCTGGAGCCGATCGAAGGCGTTTACAGACCTCGATGCCGTCGATCTCCGGCAGCATCAAGTCGAGGACGACCAAATCGGGCTTTTCCTGTTTCACCTGCCGGAGGGCTTCCGTGCCGGTCATGGCCGATACGGTTCGAAAGCCTTCTTTCTCCACATACAGCTTGACCAGTTGGAGAATGTCGTGCTCATCTTCAACGATGAGGATTTTCTTGCTTGCAGGGCTTGACATGGATGGTAGGTGCGAGCCTACGGGGGCGCGGGCATCGTGTCAAGACGGGGGAGCGGGGAGTGGCCTAGTCGTCCTCCTGCTCGCGGAACGCGCACGATAGGAATGTGCTCGTTCGACGCGCGCAATCGAGGATCGACCAGGCCACCCCCAAGAGAGATAGGAGTAGGGTGCAGGAACCATTCGCGCGTAGCGCCCTAGGGGTCTTCCGACAAATGGTTCCTGACCCCGTAGTGGCCACACCGCCTTGGTTATTATGGTGGATGGTGAGGGAGAATAGACACGGGATATGGGCAGAGAGATGAGGCGCGGGCCAATTGTATTGACGGAGCCCGTCGCTCTGACGTAAGGTGGGCAGCAGTGCGCAGCGAGGGCATGGCGCACGGGTGTGGCCCTGTACCGAGTCAAGGAGAGGTGGCAGCTATGAAGATCTATCTCGCCAATCCACGAGGGTTTTGCGCCGGAGTCGACCGGGCGATTGATATCGTCGATCTCTCACTCAAGAAGTATGGGGCGCCGATCTATGTTCGACACGAAATCGTCCATAGCCGGCATGTGGTGAATTCTCTCCGTACCAAGGGCGCTGTGTTTGTAGAAGAGTTGGGAGAAGTGCCGGAAGGTTCGGTCGTGATCTTCAGCGCCCATGGAGTGGCCAAGTCAGTCTGGGATGAGGCGAATCGACGGCGACTGCATGTGATCGATGCCACGTGTCCGTTGGTCATCAAAGTGCATAACGAGGTTAACCGCGATTATACGCAGGGGTATGATCTCATTCTGATCGGCCACGCCGGCCATCCCGAAGTGATCGGAACGCTAGGACAGATTCCGGACAAGTTCCATCTGGTCTCTTCGGTCGCGGACGTCGAAAAGCTGCAAGTGGATAACGTCCACGATCTTTCGTACGTCACCCAAACGACGTTGAGTGTCGACGAATGTCGGGATATCGTCGGCGCGCTCCATCAACGGTTCCCGCATATTAAGGGGCCGCACCAGGAGGATATCTGTTACGCGACGCAAAACCGCCAGAATGCCGTGAAAGAGCTTTCCAAGCTGGTGGACGTCATTCTCGTTATCGGTTCCCCCAATAGCTCAAATTCGAACCGCCTGCGTGAGTTGGGAGAGCAATGCGGGATTGCCTCCTATTTGATCGATTCCGCATCCGACGTCAATCCAGCCTGGCTCATGAACGTGCAGGCTGTAGGGATCACCGCCGGTGCATCAGCGCCCGAAGTGCTGGTCGAAGAGGTCGTGGCGTATCTCAAGACTTTTGGAACGGCAGAGGTTCAAGATCTGACAGTGATCGAAGAAGACGTGGAGTTTCTTCTTCCTAAAGAACTAATCACCATTGATTCCTTCAATAAGTCCGTTGGGGCTCAGGCGGGATAACCATATCCCTTTCTATCGGCCTATCCCCAAATGTTGTAGGCCGTCCTCCTCTTACCCACCACCGGCAGTATTTTATTTTGATTTTTCCTCCGGGTTCGTGCTACACCACCATGCGTTCGATCTACTTGGGTCTGTCCTCACCTGAGATGCTACCGAAGGAGTCGCCGATGTATTTGAAATCCATCGAGATGACGGGATTTAAGTCGTTTGCCGAAGCCCGGATTGAATTCCCTGAAGGCGTCACCGCCATTGTGGGCCCAAACGGGAGCGGGAAAAGCAATGTCGTGGATGCAATTCTTTGGGTACTCGGCGAGCAAAGCACGAAGGCCCTGCGCAGTGAAAAGATGGAAGATGTGATCTTTAACGGGACCGAAATGCGGAAGCCTCTCGGCATGGCCGAAGTGTCGCTCGTGATCAGTGGGTTGGATCGAATCCATGTGGATCCTCTGTCCGGTCTTTCGAGTCAGTTGTCGGAATATCAAGAACTCATGATCACGCGCCGTCTCTACCGCAATGGCGACAGTGAATATCTCATTAATAAGACTGTCTGCCGCTTGAAGGATATCCGGAGCATCCTGCTGGACACGAGGGCAGGGACCAAGGGTCACACCGTCATTGCGCAGGGACAAATCGATCAGATTTTGAACGCGTCACCACAAGATCGCCGTGAGTTGATCGAGGAGACAGCCGGCATCATTCGCTACAAAAAGCAGAAGGCCGAAACATTGCGCAAGTTGGAATCGACGCAGCAAAACCTCCTCCGGGTGCGGGATATTATTGCTGAGGTGAAAAAGCAGTTGAATGCACTCGAGCGTCAGGCGCGGCAGGCACGGTCGTATCAGGTCCTGCACCAAGAGGCCAAGTCGCTGGAGATTCAGTTGCTGGCCAACGAATACCATGTTCTACGAACGACGCTCAAGGAGGTGGAGTCGACACTGCAGACGTTTGGGGACCGCGAATCCGTGCAGTCCGTCGAGCTGGCTCGTTTGAATGCAGAACTTGAGCGGATCAAACTCGCGATTGGCACAGCGACTGAGGCAATCGGGCAGAGGCGCGAGGAACTGTCGAAGGTTGAACAGCAACAGGCGCAGGCACTGACGGCCGCAGAGGTGGCGCGCAATCGCAGCGAGCTCTATGCGCAACAGCAGAGTCAGGGAGGCGAAGAACTCGAGCGCCTCACTCAGGAGCAAAAGCAAGGTGCGGCGGAAGCTTCGGCGCTGGCGGACACGCTAGTCACGCTCGAACGTGAATGTGTCGAACGGGAGCAGGTGTTCGCGTCACTCGACCTGGAGATGAAAGAGCTGGTCCAGCAACGAACGGCTGCGTTAGCTGAAGAGGAACGAGGACGTCAGGACGTGCTCAATCTGGCGGTATTGGTTGCCAATACTGAGCAGACCCTCATGCAATTGGCTGCACGAATTCAAGAGACAACGGATCTTGAAGGCCGGCTGGCTCGTGAGCGGGAAGACGTTCGCCTGCAGCATGTGACGGCAATGGACAAGCGCGAGGCGCTTCAACGGGCTTGCCATGATGCCGAACAACTGGTTGCTGACCTTTCTCGGAAACGGCAAGGTGTTGAGGAAGAGAGCGAGCGTCTGTCGGCCGAGTTGGCCGACGTCGACCAATTGATATCTCGTCATTCGGCCGAGTTGGCGGCAGTGGACTCTCACCTCAGGACACTCCAAGGCGTGGTGCAAGAAGATATGGGTTATGGACGGCGCGGGGACGAAGAAACGACTGCACTTAAAGCCTGCACCGGGGTTCGCGATGCCATTGCCGAATGGCTGGTCGTACCCCCTGGATGGGACCGGGCGGTTGAAGCGATTTTGGGTGAACGGGTCAGGGGATGGTTCGTCGATAGTCCCGCCGCGGCCTGTGAAGCCATTGAGTTTTTGAAAGGAAAAGATCTCGGACGGGGCACATTCATTCCGCAACAACCTCGATGGACGGCTCGGAATTCGGCCTCCCACCAGTGGTGGCCGGCCATGAAGGACCAGCCTGGTGTGGTTGGACGTGGGGTTGACATGATTCATGTGGATGTCCAGCGAGAGTCGGCCCGTGATTATCTCTTTGATCAGATTGTGTTCGTCGACACCCTCCAGGTCGCGATCGCATTGTGGGAACAACAGGCCTCCTCTGATCCCGATGGGCCTGTCCTCGTGACGCGGGCCGGAGAAGTCTTGGATGCCGCCGGGGTCATTACCGGTGGACAGACCGGCGCAACAGGAGGATTGCTGCAACGTCGCCGGGAGATGCTTCATTTGGAAGCTCAGGGCGTTTTGCTGACGGGTCGCGTCGAAGAAGGGAAGCAGCGACGGGAACAATTGCTGGTGCTGGGACAGGAGTTACGCGAGCAGAGTCGACAACTCGTGGACGCGCTGCGTGACGCGGAAATGCATGGGCTTTCACTGAGAAAAGACGAAGCCGGACTCCAGCATGTGCTGGGTGATCAGTCCCAGCGGATCGAGACATTGATGAGCGATGCCCAACGAAGCTCGGCGGAAGTGCTGCGTCTTGAGCAAGAGCTGCACTCCGGCGAAGCACAGCTTGCTCAGTGGAGGGCAGAGAAGATCGGCCAGGAGACCGGACTTAGTCGTGTGCGCGAACGCGTGGGGCAGATTGATCACGATATGCAGGGGCTCCAACAGCGACTCACGGAGGCGCAGTTGGTCGCACAGGGAATTCGGACGACCCGTGAGCATCGCAACCAGGATCTCTTGCGCGTTCAGCAACAGCAGCAGGACGCGATTGCACACTTTGATACCTTGACGCGGCATGTCGAAGCACTTACAGCCTCGATCGCGCAGAGCCTGGTTGAACGTGAGCATCAAGAAACCCGTTGTCGCGAATTCGGTGAGTCGGCCGTTCAGGTCAAGACCCGATTGATCGAGATGCAAGAGCAGCAGGCGCAGGACATGGCAGCGGCTAACCAGCTCGATGCCCGGCTGGAGGAGGTTCGGCGTGCCGTGTCATCTCTTCGCGAATCCCGCATGGCAGTGGAGGTCAAAAAGGCCGAAATTCGGATGCAATTGGGGACGGTCGAATCCACACTGCTAGGCACGTACCAGATTGATCTTGCGACGTTGGCCGATCCATCTGTCGTGGGAACGACACCCGAACAACTGTCGATCGGCGAGAACCCTGTCGCAGAAGAACAATCGGCAGTTCGTGAAGTCGCCCTAAGGGAGCAATTACAGAAGATCCGTGAGAAGCTCGATCGCCTGGGGCCGATCAATCTGGCGGCTATTCAGGAACATCAAGAGTTGGATGAACGGCATCGGTTTCTGACGACGCAGGAACAGGATCTCTCCACGTCCATCAGCTCTCTCAAAGCCATCATCCAGCGCATCAATCGCACCACGAAGGACATGTTTGCCGGTACCTTTGCCGAGCTTCAACAGAAATTCGGTGAGGTCTTTGTGAAGTTCTTTCCCGGTGGCCGGGCCGAACTCCAGTTGGTTGAAGTGCCTGTGGATGAAACGGCAGAAGAGCGTGGGCCACAGGAGCCCGGAGTCGATATCGTGGTGCAACCACCAGGCAAACGTTTGAAGGGAATGACCATGCTTTCGGGAGGTGAGAAGACCTTGACGGCGATGGCTCTGCTCTTTGCGAGCTTCTTGATCAGACCGACGCCCTTCTGTATTCTCGACGAAATCGATGCACCGCTGGATGAAGAGAACATCGGGCGATTCACCGGCGTCTTGCGTGGACTCGCCGAAGGTGCCCAGTTCATGGTCATCACCCACAACAAGCAGACGATGGCTGTTGCAGACTCGTTGTTTGGGGTCACCATGGAAGAGCCGGGTATCTCAAAGATCGTCTCGGTAAGACTGGGTAGCCTACAGTCGGTCTAAGCAACCCCGATTGGCGAAAACATTCGTACTTCAGAGGACTTCCGCTATTCTGTTTCTTGACGTCTGAGTCGGGTGTCTGCTATATACCCGGACATGAGCCGATCTATAAGCCTGATGCTCATAGATTGAGCATTATGGGGCAAAGCGAGTCGTCCTCGTTGAGCCCGTCCATCTTCAGTTCTCTACAGACCAATACGATGAAGCTGATTCGAACGCTTCTGGATCGTCTATCCGATAGCCTCTTCGTCTCCGCTCCAGAGACGCTTGGGCTGGCGACTCAACTCTCCAACGTTCCACCGTTGCGTTTGGTGTCGGACAAGTTTGAGTCTTCGA
>DATDFW010000256.1:0-11516 GCA_036522375.1 Nitrospiraceae bacterium | reverse complement strand
ATGCTTGGAACAGAATACAAGTGGTTAGCGCTTGAATCTCTTCCGGACTGGGTCGTAGCGCTGCGGGCTGGTTATACCAACCAGCAAAATCAGATGCCTGATTTCACCTATGATCCTGGGATTCCTTCTTCGGACCTTCACGTCGTGGGGGGAGGGCTTGGATTGTTGTGCAAGGAGCAGGGGTCCTTTCTGGGCCTGATGCGATGCGGAGAACTCGGCGTGGGCTCGCTGAAACCCAAAGCGATCGGAGTTGATTTCTCGCTTCAGACGGGAATCTACGAGAACCGTACAGTATCCGGTAACCGGAACCCGACCGTCGACGGAATCTACAGCACCACTCTGTATAACGGGAGTGCAACGATTCGAATCGTGTATTAACCGGCGAGAACACCGCATCGTGCACAGACTAATTTCCACCTCGTCTCGCTTGTCCCGCTAGTCTCGCATGTCATGCGCCATCAGGCGGATTCGTACAGGCGTGGAACGCGGGAGCCGATCCCGCAGAGAACTTCATAGGGGATCGTGCCGGTCCAGTTGGCGACTTCATCAGCCCAAATAGATTCCTCACCCTGTTGACCGATCAAGGTGGCGGTCTGACCAACTTGTACTTCTGCGAGGTCGGTCACATCCACCATGATCATGTCCATGCACACTAAACCCACGATCGGGGCGCGGCGTCCCTGAATCAAAACCGAACCTCGATGGGAGAGTTGTCGGCTATAACCATCGGCATAGCCGATCGGCAGCACAGCGATACGCGTCGGCCGAGTGGCGACAAACGTCTTGTTGTAACTGACGGTACCTCCTCGTGGAATTGTTCTCAGCTGAACAATTGTCGTTCGGAGAGAGAGAACGGGTTGGAGAATGGGAGCGGGGACTAAGGCGGGCAAAGTGTGGTACCCATAGAGCATGATGCCGGGGCGTACGAGTGAAAAGTGTGCGTCGGGAAATCTGACGATGGCGGCACTGTTTGCCGTATGGACAAATGGGAAGGTGAGACCGCGTTGTCTGATCTGTTCCAGCATGGCACGAAGTACGCTAAGTTGTCGTTCTGTGAAGGCCCTGTCCATTCCGTCTGCGTCGGCAAGGTGAGTCATGATGCCTTCGACCCGGAGAGGACTGCTTACGAGACGGTTGTCGAGGAGAGAAAGCAGCTCTTCCGGAGAGAATCCCAGGCGACCCATTCCTGTTTCCACTTTGAGGTGGATTGAATAGGGAGTTGGTTGCGAGAGAGCGGCTTTCACCAATGCGGGAAGGATCCGGCCATCGCTGACGACCGGGGTCAACCGATGGGCGACCAGGTCTGAGACCTGTTCCTCAAAGAGAGCGCCAAGCACGATAATCGATGTCGAGAGGCCGGCTTGGCGTAGTTCGATGCCTTCCGCGAGCGACGCTACGGCAAAACGTTCGATGCCCAGACGGGCAAGCGCCTGAGCAGTCTCCACAGCTCCATGCCCATAGGCATTGGCCTTGACGACTGCCATCACTTCACAGCCGGGGGACATGTAGTGCTTGATGCAAGAGAGATTGTAGGCAAATGCCGCGAGATTGATGGTGGCGTACGTGGGTAACAAGGTCGAGACCGGGGTCATACTTCCATAATTTCGGATTCTTTTTTCTTGACCACGTCATCAATTTTGTGGATGTACTGGTCGGTCAGTTTCTGGGTGTCGGCTTCAGCCTTTCGCAGCTCATCTTCCGTTAACTTCGCTCCCTTCTGCAATTTCTTCAACTCTTCGTTGGCATCCCGACGAAACCCGCGTACAACGACTTTTGTGTCTTCGCCATGTTTTTTGCAAATTTTGCTCAGATCTTTACGTCGTTCTTCGGTAAGAGGAGGGAGGGGAATGCGAATAATCTTTCCGTCGTTGGAGGGGGTGACACCGAGACCTGATCCTGACAGAGCCTTCTCAATTTCCTTGATCAAGTTAGGTTCCCAAGGCTGGATCGTAATGAGCCGGGCCTCCGGGGTCGAAATATTCGCCACCTGCTTCAGCGGAGTCATCGTGCCGTAGTAGTCAACTCGGACGCCGTCGAGGAGGGCGATCGATGCACGACCTGTCCGTAGGCCGGCCAGGTCTCGCTTGAGATGCTCTAGCGCCGACTCCATCTTCTCCGTGACTCTGTGGTGTATATCGGCAGGGTTGGACATGATGGACCCCCTGGAAAGTCAGCGGCGATCGGGGGTGACAATGGTTCCGATCGCTTCGCCCGTGGCAATGCGTTTGAAATTACCTAGTTCCTTCAGGTTGAACACGATGAGCGGAAGTTTATTATCCATGCAAAGACTAATAGCCGTGGCATCCATCACTTGCAAATTCTGATTCAAAATTGAGAGAAAGGAGATCGTCTGATATTTCTTGGCTGACGGATTCTTTACGGGATCGGCGTCGTAAATGCCGTCGACCTTGGTCCCTTTCATGATGACTTGGGCTCCGATCTCCATCGCCCTGAGTGCCGCCGCAGTATCGGTAGAGAAGTAGGGGTTTCCTGTGCCGCCGGCGAAGATCACCACTCGTTTTTTCTCAAGATGGCGTATGGCTCGACGGCGAATATATCCCTCCGCCAACTGGCGCATTTCAATTGCGGACTGGACTCGGGTCATAATGCCGGTACGTTCGAGCGCGTTTTGCAGGGCCAGAGCATTGAGTACAGTTGCAAGCATACCCATGTAGTCGGCAGAGGCTCGTTCCATGCCGGACGCGCTGGCTGCAATTCCGCGGAAGATGTTGCCGCCGCCGATGACCACGGCGACTTCGATGTCGAGAGCTACGACGGAGGCAATTTCCGAAGCCAGGCCTTCAAGGATGGATGGTTGGATACCGTACCCCTGCTCACCGGCCAACATCTCTCCACTCACTTTAAGGAGGATGCGGCGGTAGTTGGCAGAGGTCATGCTTCGCCTAATTGGTATCGGGTGAAGCGGCGGATGTTCATATTTTCCCCGATTAGAGCGATCTTCTGTGCAAGGAGGTCCTTGATTGTGACGGCCGGGTCTTTAATAAAGGACTGCTCGATCAGACAGGCCTCCTGGAAGAATTTCTCCAACTTGCCTTCCACGATCTTTGGCCATGCGGCAGGTGGCTTGAGCATGGCTTTGGCCTGTCCCTCATAAATCGCTCGTTCCCTTTCGATGACCGAACTGGGAATATCCTCTCTTCTGACGTAAGAGGGTTTCCCGGCAGCTACCTGGAGAGCCAGGTCGTTGACGAAGGTCTTAAACGCGTCATTTCGAGCGACAAAGTCGGTTTCACAGTTGACTTCGATGAGCACGCCGATTTTTCCACCCATGTGGATATAGGCGTGTATGAGGCCTTGGTTGGTTTCGCGGCCGGATTTTTTCAGTGCAGCGGCCAAACCTTTTTGGCGCAGATAATCGATGGCCTTCTCGATATCGTCGCTATTTTCAGTGAGGGCTTTCTGGCAATCGAGGATGCCGGCGCCGGTTCTCTCTCTCAGTTCTTTGACAAGCTGACTTGATCCAGCCATACGTGACGGTCCTTCTCGGTAAGCAGTGAATGTCGTTGCGGAGATCTGCGATGCCAGGCGCTATGAGGCCGGCATGCTTGCGAAGCCGACGGCTACAGTCTTGTCTCCTGTTACAGGAATGGTTTTAAATTCCGCTTCTTCTCGTTGTGTCCGGACCTGGGCGCCTTCAATGCAAGCATCGGCAATGCGAGACGTGATGAGCTTGATGGAACGAATGGCGTCGTCATTTCCAGGGATGGGAAAGGTAATGTGATCTGGATTGCAGTTCGAATCGAGGATTGCGATCACAGGAATCTCCAACCGGTTTGCTTCCTGCACCGCAATGTGTTCGATGCGTGTGTCCAGCACGAAGACGGCTCCTGGAACACCGCGCATATCTTTGATCCCACTCAGGTATTTTTGGAGCTTGACGATTTCCTTCTGCATCTTCAAGACTTCTTTTTTCTTCAGCCCGTATTGGCTGGGATCTGCCAGCTTGGCTTCCATTTTTTTCATCTTATCGATGCTCTTCCGGATCGTCTGGAAATTGGTGAGCATGCCTCCGAGCCAGCGTTGGTTGACGAAAAACATGTTGGCGCGCAAGGCTTCTTCTTGAAGGATCTCAGCGGCCTGCCGTTTGGTCCCAACAAACAGAACCGATTGGCCGGCGGCAACGGTGTCGCGGACGAAGGCATAGGCTTGTTCCATACGGGCCAGTGTTTGCTGAAGATCGATGATATAGATGCCATTCCGTTCACCAAAGAGAAACTTCTTCATCTTAGGGTTCCATCGATTCGTCTGGTGTCCAAAATGAACACCTGCTTCTAACAATTCCTTGATCGAAACCACTCCCATGCCTTCACCTCCCCTCAAGACTTGCAGAGCACCTGCTCGGGCAGGCGAGGGGGAGTTAGCCCCCTTATTCTCAAGTCGAGCGACGTCCGTGACGCCGATATGAATTTTACATGAAGCCTTCACGTACGAGATTATACGAGAAGGAGACGGTCTCTTGACCGTTCAGAACCTTGGCACGCTAGCATGATGAGTGGGAGTTTGCAAGACCAGTGGCCGCCTTCGCTTGCCGCTCCGTTCAACCCGGTGTTAAGATGTCAACCCGGTGTTAAGATCGTTTTGAAGGGAGTCAATGCCGAACATTTTGCTCTTAGTTTCACCGAGCTGTGGGGCCTGTCCGTCGGCTAAGAGTTTGTGGAAACAACTGCGGGTGAAATATAGCTTTAGTTACCGCGAGGTGGATATCACCACAGAGGATGGACGGAGCCTCGCCGATCGGCATTCGGTCAGGGCGGTGCCGGCCACCATTATTGATGGACGATTGACATTCGTGGGCGTGCCGAGTCGAGAGAGCGCAGAGAAGGCCCTGTTACTCAAGATGAAGCCACGCGAGTAAGGGAAGGACCGCGCTATGGAAGAGGACGAAGGTTGTGAACTCCCCGAACTCCCTGTCATTGACAAGGGACCTCCGCCGGAGTGCCCTATGTGCGGGGACCCAATGGGGTTTATCGATGGCGACTGGTGTTGTGTGGATTGTAACGGCGAGCTATTGGGGCCGGAAACTGGCTAGGGTTTTGAGACTGGAACTCAGGGGTCGAGACATGACCATCGCACGGTTCGAACAACCTGTTCCCTAGTATCACCGTTTGGCCTTGCCGCATACGATTCATAGAACATGCTTCGCATCGTCACCGGGCCTTTTCATCCCGTTCTCGAACGTGCCCTGATCGAGGACATTCGGTGCTGTAAGGCCGACGATCCCTTTGCTCCACTTGCGGTTATTGTCCCGTCGGTCTCTCTGGTCGAGCATCTGAAACAGGCACTGACGTGTGACGTCCCCGCTGCCTTTCTTAATATCCATTTCCTGACGTTCCATCAGCTGGCTCTCCGTCTTCGTGATGATCTCACGCAGGTTGCCGAAGTCGGTCCGCAAGCGACCCTTCAACTGGTCGACGATTTCTTTTTCGAACAGTTGGTCCGGCAAGTGGTTCAGCGTAACCTCCCAGGACTTGAACCCCTTGCACGATTGCCTCCTTCTCCAGGAACCTGGAGGAGCTTATGGGCAACTGTGCGGGATTTAAAAGACGCGGTCGTCGAGCCCACGACGGCTTTAAAGGCAATCCTGGAAGGGGTGTTCGAGGAGAATGACCGGGCCTGGCTCCGCTCCATCTTCACCCTGCATGCTGCCATCATGGAAGCATGCCGATCGCTCAAGGTTGGCTCGTCGGATGACCTGACTGCCTTACTGAGCCGGGATCTCTCAGCTTCCCCGTTTCTTCAAGGGCTACAACGCCTGTTCTACTATGGCTTCTATGATCTCTCGCAAGTTCAACTCTCGTTCTTCGAATCGGTGGTACGCGTGGCACCGACCACCTTGTATTTTCCTCTACAGGACAGCCTGGCCTTTGCTTTCGCCCGCCAATTTTTTGAACGTCATCTTTTCCCACTGGCAGGTATCCATGAAGACCGGAGGAAGGGGCAGGAAGAGCGAGCTGGAACAACAGATTCGGTCGAACTCTTTGTCACCAATACGATAGGGGTTGAGGAAGAGTTAGCGGCGGTCTGCCGTAAAATCCTGACCTTGGTCGAGGAGAACGGCTATCGTTTTGACGAGATTGGCGTGGTGGCTCGTACGCTGGAACCCTATCAGGCTCGATTGCAATCGGTGTTCGACCGCCATCTGGTGCCCTTCACGTCTTCGGCCGGGCGACCACTGTCGCGCGAACCGCTAGTCAAAACCCTCTTGCGCCTTGCCTCGCTTCCATTCAACGACTTTGATCGGTCGGCCATGCTGGATGTGGTCACGTCGCCGTTCTATCATGCCCAGAGAGCCGGCTCCGCTCACGCGAAGCTCCGACCTGACATCTGGCGCTCACTTGTCTACGCACTAGGTATTACGAAAGGGGAAGTGGAATGGAGACGCCTGGCAGATCCGGTCAGTGTGTCGATTCTTAACAGAAAAGCGGAGTCTGATGAACGTGAGCAGAAGATGGTCGGGGCACCTGAAGCCTCTGAGCTGACAGGCTTATGGGAAGTTATCTCGCGTCTGATTTCTGACTGTCAGGCTCTTCCTGCACAAGGATCGATCGGCACGCTGACCGACGCATTTCTGACGCTGGTGCATTCCCATATGCACGTCCCTGACTTGTTCGATGAATCTTCGACGGAGCCGCCATACCCGATCGATTTCACCAAGGTTGGTTCGCTGATTCGATCTTCGCTGGATCGCCTGCAACAGTTAGATTCGCTCGGGGGGAATCTTTCATGGGAGGAATGGGCCCAATTGTTTCAACTGATATTGGAGGAGACCAGCATCCCCATTGAAGCAGACGATCACCAGGGTGTTCGTGTGCTGGATGCAATGACGGCCCGCGGCAGAACGGTTCGGGCGCTCTTCATCCTTGGCATGAACGAAAAGCTATTTCCCCGGTACGTTCGTGAAGACCCTTTTCTTCGTGACCGTCAACGTCTCCTACTGCAATCGACCCTGGGCTACAAAATTGACGAGAAACTCGCCGGGCATGAAGAGGAATCCCTCTTATTTGAACTCCTCAGCCGCTCGGCACGTCATAGATTGTATCTGTCGTACCAGCGTGCTGACGAATCAGGGCGTGTTATGGCGCCATCCAGCTTTGTTGCCATGGCCTTGCGCGATTCACGATTCGTCGGAAGGCCGGAAATGACGATCCCTCGGCGGTTGACCGAGCGGATCAGCGAACAGCCGACGATCCAAGAGCTATTACCGGCATGGGAATTGGCTTTGGGTTGCTTACTGCAGGGTCGCGATGCGAGACCCTTGTTCAATGCGTTGGGACGGGACCATGCCCTTTTTGAGCAGGGCCTCGCCACCTTGAACACTATCGAGCGAGAATCCTCTGAGCTTGGACCGTTCGATGGAATGGTCGGCGCGCTAACATCGACCGTATCGACTGCCATAGAACGAAGCTTCTCGCCCACAGCATTGGAGCAGTATGCGACATGTCCCTTTCATTACTTTGTAGAAAAAGTTCTTCGATTGGAGCCTGTTCGACGGATTCAACACGACCACCTACCTCCCTCCACGCTTGGCACCCTTGTCCATGAATCACTTCGTGCGAGCTACCAGCGGTTGGTACTGCTCCAGTGGCCAGAAGACCAACTAACCGAAGATAGGATGCAATCTACGGTGCATGAGGCAGTGATGGACACATTTGCCGCCCATGCTGCCGGTCAGGGGACGGGACATGCGTTGCTCTGGACATTGGCACGCGAACAGGTGACAGAGCTGGTGGCGGCCGCTGTCTCCTCCGATCAGATAGAGTATCGTGCCACCGGATTCCGCCCTCTCGCGTTTGAGGCTGCCGTTCAAGGCCTCGTCCCGTTGGAGTCCGAGACATCCTCCGTTTCCTTCAAGATTCATGGCACGTTGGATCGGATCGATTATCGGGCAGAGCCTCCGGCGCTCCGTATCGTGGACTATAAGTTTAAACAGGGGACCGAGATGACCCCCATGGATCGTAACCTCTTACTGTCGGCGGTGCGTGGGTTTCGACTCCAGCCACCTCTGTACACGCGCATGACGATCCCTTCGCTCCCTGCACCAACCGATGTCCACTTCCTCTTTCTGGCTCCACAGTGGGCACAGCCGATCTCTCGTTCCACGTTTGATGCCGGACTCTGGACCGGCTACAGCGGTGACATGATTCGGCAGACCCTCTCCACATTGATCCAAGGCATTATGCGCAGGGAATTTTTTATTCTTCCCGATGGCTATTGCGACTACTGCGAGTTTTCCGGTGCCTGCAGACGCCACGATGCCATGGCTTGGTGGCGCTCCTACCGGTCTCCCCAGGCTCGAGTGTTACGACGGTTAAGAAAGCAGAAAATACACGATGAGTGACGTGCTGATACTTGCAGACTCTCAGGATCGGTTCCTGGCGGAGACCACATGGGACCGCAATGTCGTCGTGGTCGCCGGAGCCGGGACCGGCAAGACCACAATCCTGGTCAACCGCATATTGAATCTTCTCATGAGAGAGCCCAACCCTTTGGCCATCACCGAGATCGTAGCCCTCACCTTCACCAACAAAGCCGCCACTGAGATGAAGCTGAGGCTTCGCGCACAGCTCCTTCGCGTGACCGAGCAGACTGATGATCTGATCGCTCTCTTTCGTACTCGGTATCACCTCTCGACGGAAGAAGTAAGCGAACGGGCTAGGATGGCGCTTGAGCAGATGGAAAAGGCCCAGATCGGCACTTTGCATAGTTTTGCCGCGCATCTCTTGCGACTTCACCCCATGGAGTCAGAAATTGACCCACAGTTTCAAGAGGATGACGGATCACGATTCAAGGAGTTGTTTCAGTCCAATTGGGACCGTTGGCTGGATGATGAACTCGGATCAGCTGGACTGCAGCATGATCGCTGGCGACGAGTTCTGTCGGGGAACACCCTCGATGATCTACAGCAGTTTGCCTCCGCCCTCAGCGGGGACTTTGTGGACCTGGATGAGTTGGATCGTCAATGTCGATCCCTCTCCCTGGAGGGGAACTTACGTGACTGGATTGCAGCCACACATGACCGTGCCGCCACCCTCCTTTCAGAGCATGATCGACCGAAACGGCGTAAAGTTGAACAGATGCTCGCCGACGCAATGCAGTTTTTGGCATTGTTGTTGGACCAAGGGCCACCGGGGCTTGCATGCGTGTCTCCGGAAGAACGGCTTGTCCTAAACAAGGATTTGGGAAAAGCCCCTGCCGGATGGGATAACACTGCCTTCGAGGAGGCCACCTCTATTATTGGTGTGGCACAACAGCTTCTCACTGTCGACCAGCCGTACTTTCAAGACGTAGTGACTCTCTTACGGCCTTTTCTTCACCAAGTTCGTCATGGATTTCGAACCTCGGGCTGGATCGCATTCGATGGGCTGTTGGCACGAGCAAAAATGCTCTTACGCGACCATCCCACAGTCCGCGCACGGATCAAACAGACCTACCGGGCCATCTTGGTCGATGAGTTTCAGGATACCGATCCGGTGCAGTACGAGATTATTCTCTACCTCGGTGAACGAGCTGCCAGTCATCAGATCGATTGGCAAAATATAGACTTAGAGCCCGGCAAGCTGTTTATCGTGGGGGATCCAAAGCAATCGATTTATGCCTTTCGCCGAGCCGATATTGAAGCCTTCGAGCGAGTCGTGGAGAAGATTCGAGCGGGTGGGGGAGTGATCTATTCTCTGATAACAAACTTTCGCAGTAACGGAGCCATACTCGATGTTGTCAACAATGTCTTCGATCGGCTCTTCCAACTGACAGAACACGTTCAGCCGGCGAATGAAAGGCTTGCAGCCAGACCTCAACGGAAACCGGAAGTATCGGTTTCCGGAGCACAGCTTCGCCTCGTTACGCCGGGAGAGGGTGATGAGGAGTTCGATGTGCAGACAGCGACTCGGGCGGAGGCGGAGGCATTGGCACGGTGGCTAAAGGAGGAACTCCTCGCCAATGCGACGGTCACTGATCGCGATCGACAACAAAGTCCCCTCCAACCAGGCCACATTGCACTGATCTTCAGAAAGTTGACTCAGGCACAGATCTATCTGGATGCCCTTCGTCATTATGACATTGCCTATATTACTGACGGGGAAAAGCATTTTTACCGGCGGCAAGAAATCATCGACCTCGTCAATCTCCTCCGAATCATCGACAACCCATACGATACGATTGCGCTGGTGGGGATCTTGCGTTCCCCCCTAGGCAGTATGGAGGATCGAGATCTCATCAGCCTCCAACAGATTGAGGGGCTGGACTACCGTCAACAGGAACGGCTATCTGCCTGGACCCATCCACAGTCAGGGATAGTCAGGAAGCTCTATGAGCGATTAGCTGAACTACACCAGCTTGCTCCCTTGCGACCTGTATCAGACGCCATCGATCTGATCTTCGAGCGATTACCCATCCTGGAGTTGGCAGCGGCCTCGTTACATGGCGAGCAAGCCGTCGCCAATCTGCGCAAGATACGGGATATGGCAGAGTTGCTTGCCGACCGTCCCCATCTCACGTTGACCGGATTTGTCGATCTGATGATGACTAGGGTGTCAGAACAACCGGATGAAGCGGAAAGCGTATTGGCTGAGGAATCACTGGATGCCGTCCGCGTGCTGACTATCCACAAGGCCAAAGGATTGGAGTTTCCGGTTGTGATTCTCCCTGGCCTCCATCAGGGGTCGAAGAATTCCAGGAAGGGTCCGGCTATTCATCATGATTGGTCGACCCGATGTTACAGCCTGCAGATGGGAGGCCGCTCGAATCTTGGAGCTGTGCTCGTGAATACGAAGATGGCGGCGCGAGATCAAGCGGAACAGCGCCGACTCCTATATGTGGGAATGACCAGGGCACGCGATCTATTGGTACTATCCGGCGGGCTGACCACCAAACCCGGTCATGACACTGTTCTCTCTCTATTGGGAGAGACGATGGCAGAGAAAGGGGGGGCTTCGGCGTCCAACCTGGTCTACATCGGAACCAGCAGGATTATGCGCGTTATCGCACCGGCTATGGTAACGGTGAGACGGCATCGGAAGAATCCGCTATCCACGCTGGTCCCCGGACCGGCCCTTGGCTCCACTCTTTTGCGCCGCCAGGCGCGGCTGATGGAGTGGGAGCAATGTCGAACGACTCCGCGGCGACTGACCCCTTCGAGCCTGACAGGAAGCAGGCCCAAAGCTATTTTTCTGCGTACCATGACAGCGCGAGACGCCGATTTGTCACGATTGGTGGGAGTATGTGCTCATGCGGTGCTTGAACGGTGGGACTTTACCAGATCTCGCGTTGATATTATTCCGGTGATCGCGGAGGTCTGTCGCCGCTCGGTGGTACCGGATCATCCTCAACTACTGGCAGATATCACAGAAGATCTCACCTCGCTCTTTGAACGCTTTCTTTCATCAGAGGCATACAAAAGATTACAACGTGCGACGGTGCTCGGGCGGGAAGTCCCGTTTGTTATGCCTCTGAGCGAAACCCAGATGATGGAAGGAGTGATTGACCTGATCTACCGACTT
>DATDFW010000255.1:0-5034 GCA_036522375.1 Nitrospiraceae bacterium | reverse complement strand
AGCTTTCGTATGAGCCCCACCATCAGCAGGAGCAAGCTTCCAGAATCGGCGGTACTGTTTGAAGTCCCCCCCTTTCAATTCCGTTAGCAACCCGCCGGTCGGCAGGGTCCTCGTCTCACTCAAGAGGCGCCGCTCTCCCGGAAGCAGGGCATGGTCGATCCGAATATCGGTAAAGGCCTTGCCGTCTTCGACCCGAATCTCCGCCATCCGCATCCGCACTTCGAAGAGCTCAGGCCAATGAGCATAGTCGGTCAATAATCGCTGAATGATTGTCGGTTCCACCGGAAAGAGAATCGTGGCTGTCGCCCTAATGCCGCCGGTGGGTTCCGTACGAACATCCAGCACAACTGGCTCGGCCGCATGGCCCGACCCGTGCCAGCCAAGCATAAGACATCCCATGACGATCATTGCGCGCCAGACCATCGCGGCATTATATAGACCCATTGAGAACCAGGCGAGTACTAACAAGATGCTAAAACTATCGCTGCGCGCGCGAGACAGGCGGGACGAGCGTGACGGGCCAAACGAGATGGAAGCCCAATCTGTTCTCGTCGCGCCTTTCTCGCCTATCCCGCGCGTCGTGCGCCACGGTCATGATTGACGCGTCCAAAGATCTCTGTGCTAGGATGCGGCATGACGACACGCTCTACTTTCTTGTTCCTCATGCTCATCGGTGTATTTGGTCTTTCTGAAGCGGTTCGCGCCCAAGTCCTGGATGATTCACATGCCACGACTGAACAATCGTGCAGTTTCGGCATGGCGAAGGGAGAGGCTTCACAACGCTGTCACGTCCCTTTTCCCCCTGACTGCCTAGTAGCCAACCACCCGGGAACCGACAAGCCATGGACGACCATCTCCAAAGGAGGCAAAACACTCTGCCGATTTGACAGCAGAGCCACAGACTGGAAAACCAAAATCACCGGCTCCTGTGACCGTTGCAAATCCGACCATTGTTCAGTCCAGTTCATTGTCCGCTTTGACTGTTCCCAACAATCGCGCTAGCCATGTCCATCTCGGAGGCGATTAAACGTGAAGCGAGAGCCTTGGGTTTCGACGCTGTCGGCATTAGCCGCGTCACGAATAGCAGTTCGCCATCAGCTGACCTCGAGCCTTCTCTCCCTCCCGACCCCACTACCTCGTTGCCCCGTCATTTGCTGCGCCGTCTCACAGAATGGCTCGAGCGAGGCTACCACGGCACCATGGCCTGGATGACTCGTGATCCCTCTCGTCGAAGCAACCCGCAATTGGTATTGCCTGGATGCCGATCGATGGTATCGGTCGGCATAAACTATTACACGGACCACCGCGCGAACGAGCAACCTGGAATGGGACGTATTGCCCGCTACGCCTGGGGAAAGGATTACCACAGGGTTATGATCCAGCGACTCGCGCAACTCGAAGCGAAGATCGCAGTCTTGGTACCAGGCGTGACCACACGTGCCTACGTCGATACCGGCCCCATCATGGAAAAGGCCTGGGCGCAGCAAGCCGGCCTCGGCTGGATTGGGAAACACTCCAACCTCGTATCGGCTAACTATGGCTCCTGGCTCCTGCTCGGGGAGATTCTGACGACCCTCGATCTGCAAGCGGACGAACCAGCCACAGATTTGTGTGGAAGCTGTACTCTCTGTATTCAGGCCTGTCCGACCGGGGCCATCGTAGAACCCTATGTCGTCGATGCTCGACGCTGTATCTCCTACCTGACCATAGAACTGCGCGGCGGCCGAGAAGAGATCCCGGACGATATCGCCTCTCAGATGGGTAATCGCATTTTCGGCTGCGACGATTGCCTGGACATCTGTCCCTTTAACCTACGGACAGACGCGACAAATGAACCAGCCTTTTCCCCCACTCCCTTGACCCTCGCGCCGAGCCTCCAAGCTCTAGCTCAGGTCAGCGAGGAACGATTTTCCTCTGACTTCAAGGAGAGTCCCCTCAAACGAGCCAAACGGAGTGGCCTTCTCCGCAATGTGGGGATTGCACAGGAAAACCACTACCGACAGACAGGGGGACGCGTCTCCTAGTCACCCCCCCTTTTTTCTTGGTAGGAAGAGGAGTAGGCTGTTTCCAGTACTGAGCAGAAGCTCATAAAGGCGACTTTCTCACCTGCCTAACCCCGGCGCGCCAAGACGCACCATTCCGGGGGCAAGGCCCAGCGAGCGAAGACGCGAACTTACAGTTCGGTATGTTGCGTCTCTGAGCGAAGTGAGAACCCAACCTGGCGGACTTTTTCAGCATCCTGTCTGGTGGTTCGCGGGGAGGCCGGAGCAACATGCATCCTCCGATCGCACTGCTCATATCGACCGATCCGCACGCCAGACTGTTGCTCGAAGAAGCTCTCGACGACCAGCGGGTCACGATTCTTCTGGCAACCACTACCGAAGAAGGTCTACGCATCCTGAAGGGCCAAGCCGACCTCGCACTCGTCCTGTGTGATGAGAGCCATGGACAGATCGCGAGCCAGGTTATCCTGTCTCAAGCCAGAGGCATCACTTGCCGCCTCCCTGTGATCATCCTTGGGACAGATGGATCAGCAAAAGCGGCAGTAGAGGCGTTGCACCGTGGCGCCACCGACTATCTCGCACAACCGGTAACAGCGAAGGAACTCCAGGCTGCGATTCACGAGACCCATGTGTTCGAACCGATCGAACCCCAATCGCAGCTGGACCGGCCTGGCGCATTCGATAAGATCGTCAGCCGATCGCCTCAGATGAAACTGTTAAAGTATCTGGCAACCGAGGTTGCCCAGACCGATGCAACTGTCCTCATTACCGGCGAAAGCGGAACCGGCAAAGAACTCTTTGCACATGGAATCCATGCCTCTAGCCCCAGATCCAAGGGCCCCTTCGTAGCGCTCAATTGTGCCGGAATCCCCGAGTCCCTCCTCGAGTCAGAATTATTCGGCTATCAGCGCGGCGCATTTACCGATGCGAAACAGACCAAACGAGGCCGGTTTCAACTCGCGGAAGGCGGCACGCTCTTCCTCGATGAAATCGGTGAGATGAGTCATTCCGCTCAAGCTAAGCTCTTGCGCGTTCTGGAAAATCATCAGGTCGATCCGTTGGGTGACACACACAGCATCCACGTCAACATTCGCGTGATCGTGGCCACGAACGAGGATTTACCGGCGCAGATCAAGGCCGGGCGATTCCGCTTGGACCTCTACTATCGGCTGAATGTCTACCAACTTCGCATCCCGCCGCTCCGTGAACGACCCGAAGACATCGAGCCGATCCTGATATCGTTTTTGGAGGCCGCCCGTCGGGATCATGGCTGTCGTATCAAAGACATCACCTCAGCCGCACTGGCCATCTTGCGGAAACACGACTGGCCCGGCAACGTACGCGAGCTGCATAACGTGGCCGAAGGGCTCACAATCACATGTAAGGATGAGATGATTCAGCCGGAGCATCTCCCTGCCTCTGTGCGAGACATCCGATCTGCGAAATCCGACGAAGAGAACGAAACGACATCACTTCTGGCCCTCGGGCTCTCGATTCAAGAGATAGAAAAAAAACTGTTGACAGAAGCCCTGCAACGCACAGGCGGCAACATTTCCGAAGCAAGCCGACTTCTCAAGATCACCCGCAATACATTGCGATATCGCATGGCGAAATACCAACTCCAGTAGGATGCAGAACAAGAGGGGCAGAGTAACCAGCTCGTCCTCCTGTTCGAGGAATAGATGTGGGGGCCGCGACCTGAGATTTCACATCTCGCAAATGCGCTGGCTCAATAGGGTGAAAGAGGAGTAGGCTGATCATCCGATAGTTGAACGGTGAATGGTATCCCAGACGACAGCGTATTGTAGGCTAGTGATTTTTGATGAGTGCCGGGGGTATCATGAATCTCCTCTGATGTGATCGAACCGCATTCACATCTGGGAGAGGTTGGTGCGCGGGTGGTGAAGCCTCGGTTGAAGACCCCAGCAAAGCGACGGAGCATGGACATTCCTCTTGGCTGGTCTTGACAGAACTACCCCTATTCTGGAGAGGACGCGTGGACATCAACCCTCATCATGAAGCCAATCAGCGATCAGCCACGCCCAATGACTTCTCTCGTACCGATAGTGAAGACCGTACAGAGGCCGAGACATTGCTGGCTGGAGAAAATCGCCTTCTCGAGATGCTCGCCACGGGGTGTACGCTCTCAGAATTCCTTGATGCCTTGTGCCGACTCATCGAAGAGATCGCGAGCGGAACTCTCTGTGGAATCGTGCTGGTAGATTCAATCGGCAATCGCCTACAGCACGGTGCAGCGCCCAGCCTACCCCTCAGTTATAACGAGTCGATCCATGGCAGACCCGTGAATCTCTTTTCGGGTCCCTGCGCCATGGCCGCATCTCTCAAAGAACAAGTGATTGCCGCCGATGTCGCATCGGACACACGTTGGGACACATACGAATGGCGCGCACTGGCCATGGCACATGGACTACGGGCCTGTTGGTCAACTCCAATCTTGTCATCCGATGACACAGTATTGGGCGCCTTCGCCATATACTCGCGCGAACCTGGTAGCCCAAACGCGTACCATCAACACCTCATCGGACAGATCACGCATCTGGCGACGGTGGCCATCGAGCACAAGCGTAGGGAGGAGAAACTGCGTCAAGACGAACGGGAGCTGCGACGCATCACCGATGCCATCGATCAACGCATTGCTGTTCACGGACCCGATGGGAAAATTTTCTATGCGAATCGATTTATGCTCGAGTATAGCGGTCTGAGCCTAGAAGACGTCATGGCAGATGACTTTCGTGCGCGACTCATTCATCCCGATGATCTCGAACGATCACGGGACGAGCGCCAGCATGCGCTCGAACGAGGAGCCCCGTTTGAATTGGAGCTACGGGCTCGCCATAAAGATGGGCAGTACCGGTGGTTTCTGATCCGCTATAACCCCTTGCGGGACGAAGAGGGGCGGATCATTCGCTGGTATTCGACGGGAACCGACATCGACGACCGCAAACGGGCCGAAGAGAGAATTCACAAGGAAAATTTGGCGTTGCGCGAAGAGATCGATCACTCCTCGATG
>DATDFW010000254.1:0-4221 GCA_036522375.1 Nitrospiraceae bacterium | reverse complement strand
CCTTCCCAATGGCATCAGCCGTCGGCCGTAGATGGGCGATCTCGTTTGAAACTATGAGCTCCTCAATGCGAGATTCCATTTCATCGGGCAGCTTGAACCCGTCGCTGGAGAAAAACTTGATACCGTTATCCTGGTAGGGATTGTGCGAGGCAGAGATCATCACCCCCGCGTCGGCGCGGAGGCTCCTGGTCAGGAAGGCAATCGCCGGCGTTGGCATCGGACCAACCAGCAACACATCGACACCCATCGAGCAAATCCCTGAGGTCAATGCCGATTCCAACATATAACCGGAAATGCGGGTGTCCTTACCGATCACGATCTGGTGGCGTCCTGATCGGCGCATAAACAAATGTGCTGCGGCTCGGCCCAGCTGCATCGCCATTTCGCTGGTCATTGGATCGAGGTTGGCAACCCCTCGGACCCCATCTGTACCGAATAGTTTACGCATGGTGTACCTTCATAGATTCGATCGTCGGTTGGCTGATCGCGGCTGCCACCCGCACGACATCCTTCATGCCCTTCACGTCGTGGACACGAAGGATTCCAGCGCCACGGTCGACTGCCATCGCCACCGCCGCCGCTGTCGCCCACTGGCGCTCCTGCACCGGACGGTCGACAAGCTGTCCAAGGAACGCCTTGTGTGAGACTCCGATCAGCAATGGACACTCAAACTGCAGGAAATGGCGCAATTGCGCTAGCAGCGTAAGATTATGTACGAGCAGCTTACCAAACCCAATACCCGGATCAAGAATGATTTGTCTTCGTACAATGCCATGTGCCGTTGCAAAACGGATTCGTTCTTCAAAGAAATCTGAGATCTCGCCGACCACGTCATCATAGTAGGGGGCCTGTTGCATCGTACGAGGCATACCATTCATATGCATCAAGACGATGCCGGCTCCAGTTCGAGCCACCACATCGACCATGGCAGGATCGCCTCGTAACGCCGTGACATCGTTCACAAGAATCGCCCCTGCGTCGAGTGCCCTACGGGCAACGGCGGCCTTGGAGGTATCGATCGAGATTGGAACAGTGACGGCTTTTGCAACTGCGGCCACTACGGGAATCGCACGACGACATTCTTCTGCTTCGTTCACGACGTCGGCACCAGGGCGCGTCGACTCTGCCCCGATATCCAGCAGATCAGCCCCTTCTTCCACCAACCGAACGGCATGGGCCACCGCCGCCGCCGCATCCACGTAACGACCCCCGTCAAAGAATGAGTCCGGCGTCGCATTCACAATGCCCATAATGAGTGGTTTCATGTGGAATTCGATCATTCGATCTTTCGCCTGTCGTGGCAATAGCTTCGGTTCTAACATGAAAAGACGGTGCCTCCATACCATGGAGAATCGAGACGCAATCCAAAGCCGATATCTATATTATCGGGCCTGTGGAGTACGCGCCACACCAAAACATCTTACGAGAAAGACTTCTTTCTCGCCTATTATCTTTCAGTTGTACTGCCTGGGACTCCAATGCCCTGAAATGGCGTCCCAGGATCAGCGACGGAGAATTTAGGCAGGAACTGCTTGGGATGTTGGCTGCATGAGGATGTTGTCGATATCAGCTGAATCGAGCACTTCTTTTTCCAAGAGGGCTTCGGCCAATCTCTTGAGAGTGACCATATTTTCCGTGAGCAGTCTCTTCGCCCGCTCATAGTTCTCCATCACAAGCCGTTTGACTTCCTCGTCGATCTCCATGGCTATTTGATCGCTGAAGTCACGCTGGCTCCCGAGCTCTCGCCCAAGAAAAACCTGTTCGTTTTGTTTGCCGAAGGTTAGGGGGCCCATCTTTTCACTCATGCCCCATTCACAGACCATCTTTCGTGCGAGATCCGTCGCTCGCTCAAGATCATTCCCTGCTCCGGTTGTCATATCCTTCAAGACCAGCTCTTCCGCGACACGTCCCCCCATGAGAATCGCGAGCTGGTTGTACAGGTATACTTTCGAGTAGCCGTGCCGGTCATCGGTGGGGAGTTGCATTGTCAGGCCCAAGGCTCGGCCTCGAGGGATAATGGTTACTTTGTGGACGGGATCTGTTCCAGGGATCAGCTTGGCGATCAGCGCATGCCCGGCTTCGTGATAGGCCGTAGTCCGCTTCTCCTCGTCGCTCAAAATCAAACTCTTCCGTTCAGCCCCCATCAACACCTTGTCTTTGGCCATTTCGAAATCGACGAATGCGACTTCTTTCTTGTTGAGTCTCGCGGCCCAAAGCGCTGCTTCGTTGACCAAATTTTCCAGGTCGGCACCTGAAAATCCCGGTGTGCCGCGCGCGATTTTTTCCAGCTCCACATCCGCCGCAATTGGAACTTTCTTCGAATGCACCTTGAGAATTTCTGTACGGCCACGCAAGTCGGGTCTGTTGACCACAACCTGCCGATCGAATCGCCCTGGTCTGAGCAAAGCGGGATCGAGGACATCCGGACGGTTAGTCGCAGCTACCAAGATCACACCTTCTGTCGTATCAAATCCATCCATCTCAACGAGCAATTGATTGAGGGTCTGCTCACGCTCATCATGACCGCCACCCAACCCTGCGCCACGAAGCCGCCCAACCGCATCAATTTCGTCGATGAAAATAATGCAGGGAGCATGTTTTTTCCCTTGTTCGAAGAGATCGCGGACACGGGATGCTCCGACGCCGACGAACATTTCCACAAAATCCGATCCACTGATGCTGAAGAACGGCACCGCCGCTTCACCGGCAATAGCCTTGGCCAGAAGCGTCTTTCCCGTACCGGGAGGACCGACGATCAAGACACCCTTGGGAATGCGGCCGCCGAGCTTTTGGAATTTGCGTGGATCTTTGAGAAACTCAATAATCTCGAGCACTTCATCCTTGGCTTCATCAATTCCCGCAACATCGGAGAACAACACCTTCTTTCGCTCCTCAGTCAGCAGACGTGCGCGGCTCTTCCCGAATGAGAGAGCCTTGTTGCCCCCCATCTGCATTTGCCGCATCAGGAAGAACCACAGCCCCAGGAACAGTACGAACGGTCCCCAGGTCACTAGGAATGTAATGTACCAAGGACTTTCATCCGGTGGCTTCGCCTCAATCTGTACGCCCCGATCCCGCAAGACCTGCACTAACTCAGGATATTCCACTGAGTAGGTTCGAATACGGGTTTTGTCTTTCAGAACGGCACTGATATGGCTGGCTTTGATAATGACCCGCTCAACCTCTCCCTTGTCGAGTTTGGTCATGAATTCACTAAAAATCACATCTTCTTCGGGCTCATGGTGGGGCACGCTGAACAGGTTGAATAGCAGAATCATGAAGAGGCCAACGACGACCCAGAAAAGTATATTCTTTGTCCTGGAATTCATCCAGATCTCCTTGTGGATGGCACGCATACGGTCAGGAAAACCGTCAGCGTGAATGATACTACCACAGGCGCATTC
The DNA here is from genome assembly GCA_036522375.1 of Nitrospiraceae bacterium. Lineage (GTDB taxonomy): Bacteria > Nitrospirota > Nitrospiria > Nitrospirales > Nitrospiraceae > Palsa-1315. The sequence goes on along the minus strand of DATDFW010000254.1, from coordinate 817 downwards.
ATTCTGACAACCGTGGGATCGAGACTCTACTCTTGATCTCCCTCCATATCCAAGACAGCCAGATAGGGAAGGTTGCGGTACTTCTGCTGGTAATCGAGTCCATACCCGACCACATACCTATTCGGAATCTTGAATCCCACGTAGTCGAGGGCAACATTGATAGTCCGACGATCCGGCTTGCTCAGCAGCGTGCAGATTTTAATCGACCGAGGCTTCTTTTTCGCAAGGGCTTTGAGCAAGTACTGGGCCGTCAGCCCGGAATCGACGATGTCTTCCACCAATAAGACGTCTTTATCCTTGATGTCCTCGGTCAGCTCTGTCACCATTTTCACTTTGCCGGGCGTCTTTGCAAGAGACCCATCACTCGTCACCATAAGAAAGTCCACTCGCATGGGAATTCTGATTGCCCGAGCTAGATCGGCATAGAAGGCATAGGCCCCCTTCAATACCCCCACTAAGACGAAGTCCTTCCCGGTATAATCGGTCGTGATCTGCTTACCAAGCTCACGAATCCTGGCACGCATTTCTTCTTGAGTCACAATCGGCCGACCGAAGATCCGTTCCATGTGCTCCTACTCCTTCTCTGAGACCCTACTGCTCACTGATACAACGAGACAGCGGCTCGTCCCACTACTGACGACGAACCGCTCATCCTGCCGCATACCCACGACCCAAAGAATTCCTTCCGGCGCCACTAACAATGGAATCGTGTCTCGTTGGTGGCGAGCGATCTTCCTGTCGGTAAAGAAATCTTGTAGTTTCTTATTTCTTCCCTTCATTCCCTGAGGGGAAAATCGATCACCGGCTCGCCAGGAAC
>DATDFW010000253.1:0-3291 GCA_036522375.1 Nitrospiraceae bacterium | reverse complement strand
CCGGTGCCGCCGCTCCCCCGTTGACCGCTGTTGGAATATCCTATGATCATGACAACAGCCGGCGAGTCAAGTTCGTAGATCTCACGAGGCGTCAGATCGTGGTCTCCCGCCAGGCTGAGACCCGGCCACAATCCCAGGACGATCACCATTCTGAGCAACAATCGCTTTGGCAAGTTTCCTTCCTCTTTCAGCCGGCTGCGGTCCAGTTCATTTTGCCGACGGTAAACAGCATACCTTGCGCCATCTATTCCTTCAAGATATGGCGCGAAGACCGGCTTTATCCTGGTTTTAGAAGTTTTCTCGACAGTGCCTATTCGCGAACACTGAACCTGCCAGGCCCCTTCGAGGAGACAAGCATAGGGCTTGGTCTATCGCATCCAATGAATGCTACTCTTTCAGAATACCTCTCTCGTCAGTATGACAGGCGATCGCCATGGTCGCGGAGTTACTAGGAATATTCCCAGCTACCACGAATCCAGGCTGCATATTATTTTGACAAAGGCGAATCCGCGTCCGATTACCAGGTTTTGGAAGAGGCAGCGGAAGATGGACCGCAAATTCAAAGTGGGGGATCATGTAAGCTGGAACTCGGAAGCGGGCCGCGTCCGCGGAACGATCAAAAAAAAGATCACTTCCCCAATCAAATTTAAAAATTACACGGTTCGTGCCTCGAAAGAAGAGCCGCAATATTTAATCAAGAGCGACAAGACCGATCACATGGCCATGCACAAGGGGACCGCGCTCAAAAAGATCGGTAAGAGTCCCGCGTTTCGCAAAGGCGCAGGCTAGAAAAGTACTCTGTCCGGTGCCACTGTGACTTCAATCTAATTGTACGACGGTGATAATAATACTGGGGATTGTCGGTTCACCATCCGGCGCGATCGTCTCAAGTCCCATGCCTTCCTCGATGGTCTCCGCTGCCATCACAATATTCACTGTATCCCCTCTATTGAGAGGCAACACAGAGTTCATGATGGCAACAGTCTTTTCCTGGGGATCGATGATGACAGCCCGAATGTTCGAATTCGGTACATCGATGTTATTCACCCTGAGCCACAGATCGATCCAACGGGGAGTGGCGCCTCTCACCTTACCAAGCTGCGGCCCCGCAATGATCAGGTACATGCCCGACTGTTTAATGATGATATCGCCCTTGTTGAAATCTATCGTATGGACTCCTCCGCCGGCGTCTGCTTGCGCATCCAGTAGAACCTCGACAGGTTTTAAGGTCGTAATTCTTTGAGTCTTATTGGATGTAAATTGACCGAATGCCTTTTTATAATCGCGAGCGCCCAGATGTCGTTCGTTGTCATCACGTAGTGCCATTTAGCGTTTCACCTCCTCTGCGAGACCAGGCTCAGAATTAACGGCAGAAGTTCCATACGGTTCGTCCACGGTATCTTTGAACGAACGAGTCTCACGGGAATAGGTTTGAAGCAGCTCAATCAAATAGCCGACCTTCATTCGACACACATCATATTTTGGGAACTCCATCGTACCGTCGGCTTGTTGCTCTACAGATATTTCACCAAGGTAGTTACACACACCCTCAACCCTACTCACCACGTCAGGGTCGAGCACATCGTTCGCGGCAGTAAGGATATTCCTCACTGATTGCAGCACACGCGACAACTTTGTTTCATCCCTTCTGAGCTCAGAGAGCGTCACAGCCTGCATCCACCTTGGCTTCTCATCATCGGTTAATCCTACGGTTAAATTATAGTGAGCGATCGATCGTTTCGTGACGCTCATCGTGAAGAGCGTGAGCTGAAAGAGGTGTTTCAACTGTTGGGCTGCATAATCCATCCGCCGGTGTCTCAGGGTTTCCTGAGAGGCAATGATTTGATCTAGTCGTATCTGATTACGCCTTGACAAATAGTAAAAAAATAACGCCAAGGAAGCTCCGACAACTAAATCCAGAATCAGGGCAAGAGTTGGCGAGAGATCACAGTCCCGGCCGTAGTCAAATCGTCCACAGGTGGGAGCATCCGGACCAGAACCAGAAGCGAGATGGGGATCGAACGTACCAGATATGAATCCTGCAACAATCACCGCGGCGACAATGGCGGGCTTCTTACACAACTCCCAAATAGGCATGAGCGTTAGTGTCTGAACGGCCATGATCTATTCCCGAGCTTTGAAGCAATTTTCGCGAAGTGTATTCCTAATTCATGTGGTAAGCAATTAGCAGGGAAGAAGACAGGACGAACCAAATAGACCAGCTCTCCCACCATGCGCCGCGAGTTGTTGGATTGCTTGACTTAAGGTAGGCTCGGTGTTTTGTTACGGAAATCGAAGGGAGGCTGTCATGGACAAGCAGGTTCTGGATCCAGACAAGGTATTGGTGATTCATGACTTCCTCTCACGCGAAGAATGCGCTGCGCTGATCCGCCGCAGCGAGGATCTTGCCTACGAAGCAGGCACGGTTGCCGATGTCGTCATCGAACAGGTCCGCAACAACGAGCGTGTGCTGGTTGATGACCTGTCGCTAGCCGCAAACCTCTTCCACCGCGCTGAACCATTGCTACCAGCGGTCATTGATGGGCATGGTCTTGTCGGGTTCAATGAACGGTGGCGCTTTTACCGTTATCGCCCAGGGCAGACCTTTAAGCCCCATCGAGATGGATCGTATGTACGGATGGAGCGCTGGGAGGAAAGTCAAATGACGTTCATGATCTATCTGAACGAAGGGATGACGGGCGGGGAAACACAGTTCTTCGCAGACATGGAGCAGGCATTCCTACAACAGCGTCCGTACCTGTCCGTCCAGCCGAAGGAAGGAATGGCACTCGTCTTCTTACATTCCATCTGGCACGAGGGTGCCGTAGTACATAGCGGACAAAAGTATGTGCTGCGCACCGATGTGATGTATAAACCAGTCTCGAATCCACCCGGAAAGTGAGCAAGGGGAGACCTTCTACTTTTTCAGATCGGCCTGATCTATCGCAGTCCAAGGTTGAGTAGGGGTAGGGGGGAGGAAGGCACCATACCGCCACGTATAGGGAAAGTTGGATTGCAAGACCTGACACTGAATCCTGTATCTGTCTCCATGAATCGGGCGTAGCTCAGCCTGTCCCGTTTTCCGAAGCGATCAATGATCCAGGCCAGTTTAGATGTGTACGTACAGGAAGAAAAGCCAGAGGCGGGCATGTTAGAGCGGTTGAACGGTAACTGACTCAGCTTACTTCAGCATGTGAGTCTTCTCTGCCAGTTCTTTCGTAACATGCTGGAGGTCGTCGCGGACAATTTCATTTTTGTCCGGGTCAATCCGTATCCTATAGGAGCCGTGGC
>DATDFW010000252.1:0-4754 GCA_036522375.1 Nitrospiraceae bacterium | reverse complement strand
GCTCGCTGGTGTCTCTCGAAGTGGGCAAGATCAAAGCGGAGGGGGACGGCGAAGTTCAGGAAATGATCGACATGGCGGACTTTGCCGTGGGCCAGTCGCGCATGTTGTATGGCACGACCATGCATTCCGAGCGGGCTCAGCATCGGATGTCGGAGCAATGGCATCCGCTCGGACCGGTCGGCGTGATCACCGCCTTCAATTTCCCCATAGCGGTTTGGGCCTGGAACGCTTTTCTGGCCACGATTGCCGGAGATACGGTGGTATGGAAACCCTCCCCAAAAGCGCCGCTCTGCGCGATTGCCGTGCAGCATCTCTGCAACCGAGTGATGGAGCAACAGGGTTACCGTGGGATCTTTTCGCTGATCGTGACCGGAGAGAAAACCATTGCCGAGAAGATGGTCCGGGACAATCGGTTCCCATTAATTTCATTCACTGGGTCCGTACCGGTCGGCCGGGTTGTGGCCTCGACCGTCGCGCAGCGGCTTGGGCGGACGCTTTTGGAGCTGAGTGGGAACAATGCGATCATCGTGGATCAGACGGCGGACCTCTCGTTGGCGATTCGCGCCATCGTCTTTGGTGCGGTCGGCACCGCCGGCCAACGTTGCACGACGACCCGACGGCTTTTCGTCCATGCGTCTCGTTACGATGAGGTGGTCGCGAAGCTTCTCTCGGCGTACAGACAAATCCGCATCGGCAATCCATTGGAGCCAGGCGTGCTGATGGGGCCGCTGATCGATCGAGAAGCGGTCGAAGCCTATCGCAAGGCGCTCGAAGAGGTGACACAGGCGGGAGGAAAGATCCTCTACGGGGGGCAGGTACTGGCTCAGCCAGGCAATTTCGTGGAGCCGGCCATCGTGAAAGCCGAGAACCATTGGTCCATCGTTCAGCGTGAGACCTTTGCGCCGATTCTCTATGTCATGCCCTTCACGGTGCTTGACGAGGCCATCGCGCTGCAGAATGCGGTAACTCAGGGTTTGTCTTCTGCAATTTTTACATCCGACGTACGGAGCAGCGAACGGTTTACCTCCACCGTCGGCAGCGATTGCGGGATCGCTAATGTGAACATCGGCACGTCAGGGGCGGAAATCGGCGGCGCCTTTGGAGGCGAAAAGGAAACCGGCGGAGGTCGCGAGGCCGGCTCGGATGCCTGGAAAGCCTATATGAGGCGTCAAACGAACACCACCAACTGGGGTAACGATTTGCCGTTGGCGCAGGGCATTCAGTTCGGCTGATCCTATCGGTGCCTGAGCAACAAGGAGTGTGGCATATGGAACCCGGCGTTGAATTGGATGCACTGATCGCCAGAATGATCGAGGACTATGTGTCGCGCAATCGGGCAGCCAAGGTGCTGCGGGACTCTCTCGACAAGGCGGGCGTTGGCTTCTACCCGGTCGCAGACCATCTGACGCTACGGACCATGAATATCGACCGGTGTGCGGAGGAATACATGAGGCTTGGGTATGGGTACAGCGAAACGATCGAGTATGAAGACTGGTACGCGAAGGTCTACCGGAAGGTCGGATACCCGGCGCTTTTTGTGGATCAAGCCTATCCCGATGATCGGGGCCGCACGAGCATCATTCCTGGCTGGGTTAAGACGTTTGGCGACCAGGTGTACCATCATGTAGCTGTGCGCGTGGAAGACATCGAAAAGGCGATAGAACGGTTGAAGGCCCAAGGGGTTGTCTTTGCTGGTCAGATCATTGGCGTCCGCGGCGGCCAACTACGCCAAATCTTCACGTTGCCGGAAATGATCGATGGTCAGCCTTTTTCCGTCCTCGAACTCACGGAACGCCACCGCGGGTATCAGGGATTCTCGCCTCCGCAGGCAGATAGCCTGATGAAATCGACCGTGGTCCGGTAATTGTTCTGTCCTGCCATGTATGATTCGTGAGTGTTTCTGGGGCTATGACCCGATGCACAAAGGCTGAATGGGCATAGGGTTCCGACGGGCAGACTAAGCATTATCCACGGAAAGATAAATTGTGACCCGTCCATCCCTCTTGGTCTCAAGGAAGTACACGGTAATCGCAGAACTATTTCCAGGTTTTGTTGCAGAAAACTTCTCTGTCTTCGTGTATGACTCTGTTTCAGAGTCCTTGTCGAGATCCTTTCCGATCCAGCCTTGAGGTAAGCTATTCCGCAATCGATGCACGATATCCACGACCGCTTGGTCGGCTTCTGACCTGTCCGAAAATTTGAAGATGCAACTCCACGTCGCTCCACCATGATTGTCTTTGTCCCTCACCAGGCATTGTTTGGCGCCGGCAAAGGCAACCGTCGAATGCCATGTTGTTCCCGTCTCGGCATCGACAACTTTATGTCCTGTTCGGAGCACCGCGAAGTCTTCGGAGGATGCGTTGAGGACAGTATGGGTGACGTCACGGTCGGTTTTCCCAACCGAGCCGTCTCCGACGTGGTGGTTGTCGGACGGACAGCCGGTGCCTGTGCAAGTAATCCGGTACAGCGTCTGAGTCCACTTGAGCTTTGAACGAAAGGCGTCATACGCGACCGTATATTGGCCAGGAGCTTCTTCTGACGCTCTCGCGTTCAGATAGGGGCTCCCGACCCAAAGAAAGATCATGTCTTCGAAGGGGAACGGATCGTTCACGGTGAGCACTAGGTCGTCGGAGTTTATTTCATAGCCAATGATCAGGGCCATATGTTGACGAATCCCATCGACCTTGAACCCCCTCGGTGACAGTCCAACAATGATAGGGCGGCCCTCATCCAACTCGCGTTTCACTTCTTCCTCGGAAAGGCTTCCAACCTTCAATTGAGCGGTCAGGGCGATATCTCCAGTCTTACTGCCCAGTGTCGCCGTGACAGGGTACTGTTCAAGCATGCTCACCATGGTGGCTTCATCACCGGCCGAGAGATCACATTCAATGCAATTCGGTACCTCCAGACAAAGCTTTCTGCTCTGCACAATCCCACATTGATAGTCTGTCAGATGAGCAGCAGGAACATAATAATACTTGAAAACCATCTCTCCAACCGCGGTCCAACACCAACTCGGGCGTTCCTGAAACACGGGGGGGACATGCAATGTTACTCCAGCTGCCATGGCCGGATTGACTGATGCCAGTAGGGCAAAATAAATCCCGATCCCCAATATCGCTGCTCTCGTTCTCCTGTTCACTGGCGTCCTTCCCCACATACGTCAATCGACCTGAGCACATCTTGGTTCCACTCCGCAGCCAACTCAACTCGAACAACTTCCTTGTTCATATGTTCCTTCGCCAGTCTGTCCCCCTACTCACATTCCTTGAACTTCGTGTCTTGACAGCGCCGTACCATCTCCTGTGCTTTCTCAATCTGTGCGGCGGTCATCTGCGATGCCACATGGTCTCGACGTGTCAGGGCCGTCTTCCCCTCATCGCCATTCAACGCTGCAGCAGCGATATTGGACCACATGTATGCGAGAATGAAGTCCTGCCGGGCACCCCTTCCCCTCTCATACATCAGGCCCAGATTGTTTTGAGCCGAGGCATTTCCCTGCTCCGCCGCCCGTCTGTACCACTTCAGTGCCGCTTGGTAGTCCTGTGGAACGCCCTGTCCCTTGGCATACATCATTCCCAAATTGAACTGCGCCGACGCGTTTCCTTGTTCCGCAAGGGGACGGAAGAGTCGTGCTGCCTGAGTATAGTCACCACGGTCATACGCAAATTCCGCTTCTTGAATAGAAGCGGCGACTGCAACTGTCGCCCAGGTCAGGGCTAGGCAGATTGTAAAAAGGAAACGCTGCATCCTGCATCGACCTTTCAACAGTCCACGGCATCACGTGTCGGAGCACAACAGGCGCAGTACCGCCGTATCGCTATCGCAATAATTCCGGCGCCATCCATGGTCCGGTCGTATCCGCCTGCAAGTTTCCACTTGCTCGTGTGCCCCGCTCATTCCTGTCACGAGACTGTGTCGCCGTGCTGGTTGTGATCTTCAGCTGCGTTCCCGTCTCCTCAACAAGGACTGAAACTCTTCGGGGATGGGCATGGATGTAAAAGGAGGCACATGTGCGCCACCGGTATTTCCTGTCGGCACCCAGATTCGTGAGAAGATCAATGCCCCAAGAATTCTGACAACCTGGCCGGTGATCTCTGTGAGATCTCGACGTTCCCAGCCGACCTTCAGCATCCACCAGTGTGCTCTTGCATGGGGGAATGTGTACGATTGACCGAGGATATGTCCACGTTCGAGGTGAGAAAACGCTTTTTCGAGATTGCCACGATCGTAGGACTCGGCTGCCGCTTGCATCTCTCTGACATAGGCTTGTCGTAGTTCTGCGTGCATGCCCTTCCCGGGATTGCGATGATGTCACAGCTTCTGTGACATGCGATACCATAGCGACCCGGTTCCAATCTCCCCGGTTCAGCCACAAGGCGAGAATAGATGGAACTCCTCAAATCGTTTCAGGATATTCGCCACTTCCAAGTTCATATCATATCTTAAGATGGACGAGAATCGTACTTCGGAAATAATACACAGGGAGAAGCGACAGTTTGGCCCAATTGAAAGGGCTATGAAGGACTTGCAACGGTCCCAATCGAACTATCTAAAGCGAACTATCTATTGGAGTTTTGGCTCAATTCTCCGGGAATTCGGTGGCGAGAAGATAAATGGCTGCTCGCGAATGATGACGAAGGTGAGGAGGCTTCTGGCGGGAGTTGGCTGCGAAGATTACTTGTCCCGGCCAACTTCTAGCTGAGTTATTTCATCGCGTACAGTCTCAACGGCGGGCTGACAAGGTTGCGATT
>DATDFW010000251.1:0-15326 GCA_036522375.1 Nitrospiraceae bacterium | reverse complement strand
CCCGCCGCTATAGTCCCGATTCTTTCTTGGCGGTCGTTGAATATGGACTCGATCAAAGGCATCAAGGGCGTCAAGGATATCCTTCCGGAAGAGACGCCTCGATGGCGTTTCATTGAGGATGCGGCAAGACGCTGGGCACTCTGTTACGGATATCAGGAGATCCGTATCCCCATTTTCGAACTCACTGCGCTCTTTGCCCGAAGTATCGGTTCGGCGACGGATATCGTCGAGAAGGAAATGTACACGTTTCCCGACCGGGATGGAACCTCACTGACCTTGCGGCCGGAAGGCACGGCAGGCACAGTCCGTGCGTTCATCGAGCATAATCGAGCGGCCGATCCGCTTCCACAGAAATATTTCTATCTCGGCCCGATGTTCCGTCACGAACGGCCGCAAGCAGGGCGACTCCGGCAGTTCCATCAATTCGGTGTCGAATCCTTTGGCACGTCGGACCCGCGCGCAGATATCGAGGTCATTGTGCTGTTGTGGCGCCTGCTCTTGGATCTGGCCCTGCCCGGCCTGACACTCGAGATCAATAGCCTTGGAACCTCCGACGACCGCGCGGTGTATACGCCTATCTTGCTTGCTTTCCTCTCAAAGCAGAAATCTCTGCTCTGTGAAAACTGTCGGCGTCGTATGGACACCAATCCGTTGCGGGTGCTGGACTGCAAGGTGCCGGGCTGCCAAGCCGCAACCGAGTTGGCGCCGAGATTGACCGATCATCTTTCTCCTGAAGCCCGAGCACATTTTGATCAAGTTCTTGCCGGTCTCCATGCTCTTGCAGTTCCCTATCGTCTCAACCATCGGTTGGTCCGTGGGCTCGACTACTACTGTTTGACAAGTTTTGAAATTACGTCGACTCATTTAGGCGCTCAGAATGCGGTGGGTGCCGGTGGACGCTACGATGGCTTGGTGGAAACGCTCGGCGGCCCCTCTATTGCTGCCGTAGGATTCGCAATCGGACTTGAACGTGTGTCGTTGATGCTCCCGAACACATATTCATCGTTACCAAGCGACTGCCTCTACTATGTCGCCGCTTTTGGAGAGAAAGGCACTAAACTTGGGCTTGTCTTGATTGATGAACTCCGAAGGATCGGGCTTTCGACCCAATCCGACTATCGCGCAACCACACTCAAAGCCCATCTACGCCAAGCCGATCGATCGAAGTGCCGTTATGCCATATTTTTGGGTGACGATGAAGCCGTTCGAGGTTCTATAATCCTGCGTGACCTTGACTCGAAGGCGCAAGAAGAACTCCCTCTCGAAGGGCTCGCTTCTCTCCTGAAAACTCGCGGATTTCCCTCATAATACACACAATTTTTCATGTTGACTTTCTGAAAAAAACCTCGTAGTCTCCCACGTGCCGTATACCATAAGCCATTGATTATAAAAAGCTCTTTTGTATGTTATGGCAGATCGTAAGCTTGGGATTTTGTTATCCACACCCCCTTCTCACCCAAGTGTTGAGACCGTCGTTCAGTTGGCAAAGGCTGCTTTGCGGCGGGGAGTCGATGTCTATCTTTATCTTATTGACGAGGGGGTGAAGTCGGCTACAGACCCTCGTTACCTTGACCTGATCGATGCCGGGGTAAAGACGTCTGTCTGTGCGTACGGTTGCCAGCGTCATGGAATTCCGACTGTCACTATCGACTCAAGGGCTTCATTGTCCGGACTCGTAGTGTTGTCTGGAATTATTGAAGGTTGCGACCGGTTTCTGGCTTTTACATAAATTTTTTTGTAAATCGACTTCGACCGAGTTGTTATGTCGAAACGTGTCGCGGTCGTGATTTCGCAAGATCCTTGTGTGACCGCTCGTCCCGTTGAAGCACTTCGCATCGCGTTAGGGCTTTGTGCAGGGAATCACGAAACAACTGTCATCCTCTTGAATCGCGCTCCGGTTCTCTTAACGCATGATACGGAAGACATCGTCGATGTTGACATTCTTGAACAGTATCTTCCTTCCTTTAAACATTTGTCTGTTCCCTTTATCATCGAGCCAGGAACGGCCATAGATATGTGGTCCGATAATTTTTCTATAGCAAGTCTGCCAGCGGATGAAATAAGAGAGTTGCTTCGGTCTGTTGATATGAGTCTGGTCTTTTAAGAGATCTCTCAGTGATTGTATGAGTGCGACACTCTATCTTCTTCGACAACAGCCGGACCATATCTCTCCATCATTGTTTCGGGGGAGTGATACTGATGTGGATATTGTCTTTATTGAGTGTGCAGCATCCATAGCCTCTTCTTCTATGAAGGAAGCTGTTGTGAACGCTGCGGAAATGACACTGCATGATTCCCGTCAGACATTGGGGTACGAAGACCTTGTTGAGAAAATTTTCTCATCCGAACGTGTCATTGTCATCTAAATACAATACAGACTCTTCTCTTAATGTATTGTGCAAGGGAGAAAGATGGTCGTAGGAGTAGGAAATAGGAGTAGGCTCAGTGGATAGTGTGGATCGTAATTAAACAGTTGAATTTACAGTTGTCTTCTAACCCCAACCCTGGGGACAGGGTTGGGGGAGGATTCTGGGTAACCACTGAATGGAAGGTCCATAATCTGTGGTAATTTGTATGAATATAGTGACCATTAGCCTGTCGAAACGCCTCCCATGCATGATAGATACAAAGAAAGACGCACGAAAAACCAAGTTATACACAGGTGTGAATAAACCTGTGTACGAGGAATAACACAGAAGATTATGACCATCGCAAGCGAATGGCAGGACGCCCTGGCATACATACAGGGGAAGGTCCCAAAACAGGTCTACGACACTTGGTTTACCCCGATTCATCTTGAACGGATTGAGCATTCCACGGCTCAACTAGGCGTTCCTAATAAGTTCTTTGGTGACTGGTTAGGCCAGCACTATGGAACGCTCCTAACCGAGGCCTTCACGGTTGCTCGAGGTGGCGAGGAAACAGCTATCACGTTCGTGATCTTTCAGAAGCCGGCGATAAAACAGCCTGAAAGTAGCGGGAGTGCCACTGCAGCGAGTCGACAAAATGTAGGGCCACGGACGAAGCGTGGAATACAACTTAACCCAAAATATACGTTCAAGAACTTTGTAGTGGGTGCGGGAAACCAATTTGCCCATGCTGCCTGTATGGCAGTCGCTGAACAACCGGCAAAAGCCTATAACCCGCTCTTTATCTATGGAGATACCGGGTTGGGGAAAACGCACCTCTTGAATGCTATTGGAAATTATGTCGCAGAGCGTACGGATCTCCGGATCGCGTACTTGACAACCGAGCAGTTTACCAATGAGGTCATCAACTCCATTCGATACGACAAAATGATGGATCTGCGAAAGCGGTATCGTCATATCGACATGTTGATGATCGACGACATTCAATTCTTGGCAGGAAAGGAACGAACTCAGGAGGAATTCTTCCATACATTCAATGCCCTCTATGAAGCGCACAAGCAACTCGTCCTTTCGAGCGACCGCTTTCCGAAGGATATGCCCGATATTGAGGAACGATTGAGGTCGCGGTTTGAATGGGGACTGATCGCCGATCTCCAACCGCCGGATGTTGAAACACGGATCGCCATCTTGCGGAAAAAGTCTGAGGACGAGGGCGTGACGTTACCGGAAGATGTCATTCATTTCCTTGCCACGACAATGAAGAGCAATATCCGCGAGCTCGAAGGATCGCTGGTGCGTCTCGGTGCCTATGCCTCCCTCACCGGACAAACGATCACGTTAGAGATGGCGAAGAATGTACTCCGGGATCTGATCGGCACCAAGAAAAAGATCGTGTCGATGGAGGATATTCAGGAAACGGTGGGCGCACGCTTCCATGTGAAAATCGCCGACCTGAAATCGCGTCGTCGGAGCAAAACGTTGGTGCACCCGAGACAGATCGCCATGTATCTCTGTCGGGAACTCACGGACTCCTCGTATCCCGAGATCGGGCGACAATTCGGAGGCAAGGACCACACGACGATCATTCATGCCTGCAAGCAGGTCACAAAAGCGAAAGACAGTGATAGCGTGTTAAGTGCTACCTTGGACAGTTTGAGAGAGCAGATCCTGCGAGCGTGAGCGGCGTCGCTGAAGGGAATGAGACAATGAAACTGCGTATGGGACGAGTTGAGCTCTTGACGGGTCTACAGCGGGTCCAAGGAGTCGTCGAAAAGCGCAACACAATGCCGATCCTCTCAAACATCTTGTTTGAAGCGAAGCAGGAGGGGGTGGAAATTGTCGCGACAGACCTTGAAATCGGCATGCGTGGGCTCTACAAGGCTACTGTTGAGAAGCCAGGAGCTATCACGGTCTCAGCTCGAAAGCTCTATGAGATTATTAAGGAACTGACAGTCGATGAAATCGAATTCAACTCGGGTGAGAATAGTTGGTCTACAATTCACGCAGGCAAGAGCCAATTCAAGATCGTCGGACTCCCCAGCACTGACTATCCCGCTTTGCCTGCGATCGAGCGGGAAGGACTCATTCCCCTCGCCGGGGCCGGTTTCCTTGAGCTGATTCGGAAGACCCTCTTCGCTGCCGGCGACAATGACGCACGCTACATTCTCAACGGTCTCCTGGTGACACTCATCACATCGGAGAAAAAAACGATCTTGCGGCTAGTCGGTACCGATGGCCATCGGTTGGCAGTTGCCGAGCAGGAGGTTGGAAAGGCCGGCGCCAAAGGTGCTCCGCAAGAAATCAAAGCCATCATTCCGAAGAAAGCGGCGCATGAGATGCAGCGTCTTCTGGAGGAAGGCGGCGAGGGCGAACCCTTGATCGGGTTCACAAAAAACCTCATGATTTTCCGGAAAAGCGGACTGCTGCTCACTTCGTGACTCATGGAAGGGAACTACCCGAATTATCAACAAGTGATTCCGAAAGAAACTGGTAAAAAAATCGGAGTCAATCGCAGGGAGCTTGAAAGTGCGCTTCGGCGTGTCTCCGTGCTGTCCCGTGATAAAGCGAGTGCGGTGAAGGTGTCGTTTGTCTCCGGACAGATGACACTGTTCTCCAGCAATCCTGATTTTGGAGAGGCGACCGAAGAGCTTGCCGCACAATACGAAGGGGAGACCCTCAACACGGGTTTCAACGCCCGCTATCTGTTGGACGTTCTCGGCGTTATGGATGGAGAGACAATTTCTCTGCAAATGGATAATCCGCTGAGTCCCTGTTTGGTCCAGGAATCAGACAGCCCCGGGTTCAAGTGCGTGGTCATGCCAGTTAAGATTTGAAGCCCAAGGTTAGGCGCCGAAGGCAGGACGATGGAATATTTCCTCCCGCCCTTGCCCCATCGTGAGAGCTAGGAGACTGATGGCCAGCAGCGACAAAGACAACATACCAAAATCTGACAGCTACGGTGCGGATCAAATCAAGGTATTGGAAGGCCTGGACGCCGTGCGGAAGCGACCGGCGATGTACATCGGCAGCACCGGTGTGGACGGTCTCCATCACCTCGTCTATGAAGTCGTCGACAACAGCGTCGATGAGCATATGGCGGGATTCGGCGAGACCATCGAGGTGACGATCCACATCGACGACAGTGTCACGGTTGTGGATAACGGCCGCGGTATTCCTACCGGGATGCATTCCACACAAAAGAAGTCTGCTGCCGAAGTGGCGCTGACCGTCTTGCATGCAGGTGGCAAGTTTGAGCAGGGCGCCTATACGGTATCCGGCGGGCTCCATGGCGTCGGGATCTCGGTGGTCAACGCGCTCTCCGAATGGCTCGAGCTGGAGATTTGGCAGGACGGCCAGGTGTTTGAGCAGCGCTACGAGCGCGGCAAGCCGACTGCCCCGCTCAAGATGACGGGTAAAACCAAGCGCCGTGGCACGACGGTTACGTTCAAGTCCGACGGGCAGATTTTCGAGACGCTCGACTTCAGTTTCGACGTGCTCGCGCAACGATTGCGGGAGCTCGCCTTTTTGAACAAGGGACTCGAGATCACCCTTAAGGATGAGCGGAAAGAACCGGTCAAAGAGCAAATATTCAAGTACAAGGGCGGGATCGTGTCGTTCGTCGAGCATCTGAACGAAGCCAAGACGCCGTTGCACAAGCCGATTTATGTGCAGGTTGAGAAACAGGAGATGGTGCTCGAGGTCGCGCTCCAATATAACGACGGTTACGCAGAGAACCTGTTTTCATTTGCGAATAACATCAATACCAAAGAGGGCGGCACGCACCTGGTGGGTTTCAAGGCGGCCCTCACCCGTACGATCAACAGTTACGCGAACGCCAACGATCTGCTCAAGAAGGACACCGAATCGCTCACCGGTGACGATGTCCGTGAAGGGCTCACAGCCGTTGTCAGCGTGAAAGTCAGGAATCCACAATTCGAAGGACAGACGAAAGCCAAGCTGGGCAATAGCGAGGTGAAAGGGGTTGTCGAGTCTGCGGTCAACGAAGCACTCGGGACGTATTTCGAAGAGAACCCGACGGTGGCCCGAAAGGTCATCGGAAAAGCGATCGACGCGGCTCGGGCGCGTGAAGCGGCACGAAAGGCAAAAGAGCTCATCCGACGCAAGAGCGCGCTCGATGGGGGTTCGCTTCCAGGCAAGTTGGCCGACTGTGCGGAGAAAGATCCGGCATTAAGTGAGCTGTACATTGTCGAAGGCGATTCGGCCGGCGGCTCTGCGAAGCAGGGGCGCGACCGCAAGTTTCAGGCGATTCTTCCACTGAAGGGGAAGATTCTCAACGTCGAGAAGGCGCGTTTCGACAAAATGCTCTCGAGCGACGAGATTCGGACGTTGATCATGGCCCTCGGGACCGGCATCGGCCGTAATCGTGAAGAGGGCGAAAAGGCGGACAAAGACTCGTTCGACATCAGCAAGGCCCGGTATCATAAGATCATTCTCATGACTGACGCCGACGTGGACGGCAGCCATATCCGGACCCTGCTCCTCACGTTCTTTTTCCGGCAGATGCCGGAACTGCTCGAGCGGGGCTATATATATATTGCGCAGCCGCCGCTCTTCAAAGTGAAGAAGGGCAAGACGGAGCGGTATCTCAAGGATGAAATGGCATTGAACGAGCATCTGGCTGATATCGCGGTCGAAGATGTGGAAGTGTATTTGGAAGGGGCCCAAGGGTATGTGACCGGACGGCGACTCCTGCCCATTCTCAAAAAGCTGATCGCGTTCGAGACGTTGCTCGGCCGTCTCAATAAAAAACCGCATGAGGCCAGCATGGTGCGGGCTTTTGTGGATGAGCCGGGACTTGATCGCGAACATCTCAAGGATCAGACGGCTCTCAAGAAGGTCATGGCCAACGTGAAAAAAACTCTCGCGGTGGTCTATCCGAAGCTGACACCGACGCTGGATATCGTCGAGGATGAAGAACATCAATCGAACAAAGCTATCTGCCGTCTGCATGCCAATGGGACTACCCATAGCATTGCCGTGACGCACGAACTGGTCGGCTCTGCAGAATTCCGTGAACTGCAGAAGCTCTCGCCGTCGGCGATAGGCTTGGGTCGTGCGCCGTACAAGATCAAAACAGGCGGTCAAGAACAGTTCCAGCCCACGACGGCTGAGTTGGTCAAGGCGATACTCGATAAAGGCAAGCAAGGGCTCAGCATCCAGCGCTACAAAGGCCTCGGCGAAATGAACCCGAATCAGCTGTGGGAAACGACGATGAATCCAGAGGTCAGGACGCTATTGAAGGTCAAACTGGAAGATGTGCCAGGCGTCGATGAGATCTTCACGATTCTGATGGGTGATGAGGTTGAGCCCCGTCGAGACTTCATCCAGGCTCATGCATTGGAAGTCAGAAACTTAGACGTGTAGCTGACAAGCTGTCAGTCTTCAGCAATCAGCTTAATGAAATTTGTTCAGCTGTGATTCAAAAAAGTGGTCTTAGCTGTAGGATGCTCAAAATGATCATCCAGCAAGGCCGCAGGCGACATCAACACCGCAGGTGTACCCTTGGGGTACATTGAGGATGTTGGTGAGCCGAGAACGAAGCTGGGGATCATTTTCAGCATCCGTGGAGAGATAAATGCCACCTGATGAGAGATTAGGACAGATTGCCATCGAAGACGAGATGCGCTCGTCATACCTGAGTTACTCGATGAGCGTCATTGTCGGTCGGGCGCTCCCTGACGTGCGAGACGGACTCAAGCCGGTCCATCGTCGCATTCTCCACGGTATGAATGAAATGGGCTTGGCGTCGAACCGGGGCTACCGCAAGTCCGCCAAGATCGTCGGCGAAATCATGGGGAACTACCATCCCCACGGCGACAGTGCAATCTATGACACGCTCGTTCGGATGGCGCAGCCCTTCAACATGCGCTACATGCTCGTGGACGGCCAGGGCAATTATGGATCGGTCGATGGGGATCCGCCTGCCGCCATGCGGTATACCGAAGCTCGCCTGACCAAGGTTGCCGAAGACATGCTCGCCGATATCGACAAGGAGACGGTCGATTTCGGGCCAAATTACGACGAGTCGCTGGTCGAACCACTGGTGCTCCCCTCGAAAATCCCAAATCTTCTCGTGAACGGCGCCGGCGGCATTGCGGTGGGCTATGCCACCAACATTCCAACACACAATATCCGCGAGGTGATCGAGGGGCTTCTCTTGTTTCTGGAAAATCCGGACATCACGACGAGCCAGTTAATGAAAAAGATTCCGGGTCCCGACTTTCCAACGGCCGGATTCATCTATGGAACATCCGGCATCAAGTCTGCCTATGAGAGCGGACGGGGTCTCCTCACGTTGCGCGCAAAAGTGAAGATCGAATCAGATGAACGCACGGAGCGTGAGCGGTTGATCGTCACGGAACTGCCGTATCAAGTTAATAAGTCCAAGCTCATCGAAAAGATCGCGGAGCTGATACGGGACGAACGGATCAAAGGGATTTCCGATCTGCGCGACGAATCCGATCGGGAAGGTATCCGCGTTGTCATCGAACTCAAGCGCGGGGAAATTCCGCTCATTACCTTGAACAATCTGTATAAGCTGACACAACTCCAGACGACCTTCGGGGTCATTATGCTTGCGCTGGTGAACAACCGGCCGGAAGTGTTGAGTCTCAAACAGATCCTTCATCATTTCATCGAGCACCGGCGTGAGGTCATCGTCCGTCGGACTGCGTTCGAGTTGCGTAAGGCGGAAGAGCGGGCCCATATCCTTGAGGGCCTCAAGATCGCGCTCGACAATCTTGATGCGGTGATTACCTTGATCCGACGTGCCCAATCGCCCGATGAAGCCCGAGCCGGTTTGATGCGGCAATTTGCGCTGAGCGAAATTCAGTCGACGGCCATTTTGGAAATGCGACTTCAGCGGCTTACGCAACTGGAGCGCAATAAACTCATCGAGGAATATACGGAGGTCCTGAAACAGATCGAGCGTTTCAAGTCGATCCTGGGGAGCGAGGCGCTGGTTCGTACGATCGTCAAGGAAGAATTGATCGAGGTGCGTGAGGCCTATAAGGACGACCGCCGTACGCAGATCGTAAAGGAAGAGGCGGAGATTACTCTGGAGGACATGATCGCGAACGAAGAGGTAGTCGTCACGATCTCGCACGCAGGCTATATCAAGCGCAATCCGGTAACCCTGTATCGGGCACAGCGGCGTGGCGGCAAGGGCAGGATTGGGATGGGGATCAAGGAAGAGGATTTTGTCGTGACCCTCTTCACCGCATCCACCCACGATTCGCTGCTGTTTTTTACGGATGCCGGGAAGGTCTATTGGCTGAAAGTCCATGAGATTCCAGACGCCGGGCGAGCCGCCAAAGGCAAAGCGTTGGTGAATCTGCTGGCACTATCCAGCGATGAGCAGGTTACCGCCACCGTGCCGGTCAAAGAGTTCCGTGAAGACCGGTTCGTCGTGATGGCGACCGCGCAGGGTATCATTAAAAAGACGGAGCTTTCGGCTTACAGCAATCCTCGTCAAGGCGGGATCATCGCCCTGTCGTTGGATCAGGGCGATCGGCTCATCAGCGTGCATGTGACCGATGGCCAGCGGGAAATCCTGCTGGGTACGAAAAAGGGAATTACGATCCGCTTCAAGGAAGACGACGTCCGTCCCATGGGGCGCACGGCGCACGGGGTGCGCGGCATTACGCTTGAGGAGGGCAACGAAGTCATCGGCATGGAAACCATCACACCCGATTCCACCACCCAAATCCTCACGGTCACGGAAGGCGGTTATGGAAAGCGCACGCCGGTGAACGAGTATCGGGTCCAGGGACGCGGAGGGAAGGGCATCATCAGCGTGAAGACGACTGAGCGTAACGGACTCGCAGTTGGGTTTCTTCAAGTTCGAGATGGCGATGAGATCATGCTCATGGCTGCTCAAGGCAAAGTGCTTCGGTGCAAGGTGGATGAATTCCGCGAGATCGGCCGCAACACCCAGGGAGTTCGCATCCTCGATCTCGAAGGCGCGGATGATCGGGTCGTGGCGGTCGCGCGTTTGGCGGAAAGTGCCGAGGTGGTGCCTGAGGAAGGCGGCGGGTAACAGATACCGGCGGCATCGTACTCCTTGTTCCTTGAGGCTGGCCCGCATTATTCATGACCGCTTCTACTGCAAGCGCCGATCCGCTGCTGCGAAGGCCCTTCGGTCGGCTGGTTGGCACCTCTGCTCGTCCCCGTAATGCACGAGTAGGCATTGGGTC
Organism: Nitrospiraceae bacterium; assembly: GCA_036522375.1. Lineage (GTDB taxonomy): Bacteria > Nitrospirota > Nitrospiria > Nitrospirales > Nitrospiraceae > Palsa-1315. Next base: position 4,741 of record DATDFW010000251.1, on the reverse strand, counting down.
CTCAGAGCTCCCCGCGAGGGTTTCGCGACGAATCGTCATGAATCATGCTGTCTAGGCTTTCCATGCAGGAGCAGGATTTTTCTCCGACACCCCTCCCACGACCCAAGCCCAAAAAGCGCATGGACACGGTCGTCAAATTAGGTCTTGGCGTGCTCATCGGTTCCTTCAGCCTGATCTGGGGTGGAATGTATCTTACCCGGCCAGATCGATCGATCCCTCCGTATAGCGTCGGGTCGCAAGAAGAGACAGCCGTTGCGATCCACGTTCCCGACGGCACGAGCGACCACCAAATCGAAGCGCTGATTGATCGCTTTCGCAAAGTTGGACGCGAGTCGAGAAAGTTCGAGCCGATGAAGATCAATCCGACGACACCCGACAGGCCTGGTGATCACTACCGCCGCCTCACCATTTACATATTCTCCGACAATGCTTGGACGGAGCCGGTGACGTTGCACAAGTACCTCACCGGAGAGGACCGTGGAGGATTTCAAAGATCATTAAGGGGATTATACCGACTGACTGAGTCCGAAGAAGAAGGGCGGATTGGCCCGCTGTTGGATACCCCGGAGACGGCGGCGACGCAAGCTAGTGTTCGCCAACTCTTCAAGGGACCGATTAGCCGGCCTTCGGGGCTCGTGGTTGAGCCAATGCCTGCGCCATGAGCTGGGCGAGTTGATCTCGGATGAGCGGATCTTGGATGGTGATGACGTGCGCCGAAACTTCTGCGAGCAGGGCGCTGCTCGTTGGTAAATCTGTCGTACGAAGGGGCTCGGGCAGCGAAGGTGTGTGGCGGGTTTCCGGCAATTCTCCCACCCGCAACACGATGTCGGTGACGAGGGCACCACCGTCGACACTATTGAGTGTGTGTAGGAGTGTCGGCTTGAGAAATGTGAGCTGATGTAGCCAGACACTGTTGCGGACAACCAGATAGAGTTTTTTGTAGCGAATCTGGTCAGGCCAGGTGTTCGTTGCGATGGGTTCTCCGACAATGACGCTCCAGTCCCGGCGCAAGCGGCTTTCGAGGATCTTCGATTCGAGGCCCAAGCGACGAGCCAAGCCTTCGAGGATGGCGGAGACAGAATCGATGGAACCAAGTCCACGCATTCCGGCATCATAGCAAAACTATCCATGGCAATCAGCAAACAGTTCTCAGACCCGGTCGGACCGTCCATTTTTGTATGTTTTGAACGGTAGACTGACAGGGACCTCGTTTTTCTGGAAGTGAAAGTCTGACGCCTGATGGGAAAAGAGAAGGACAGTTTTGCAAAAGTGGTTGTCACCAATCGCAAGGCGTACCATGACTATTTTATCGAAGAGAAGTTTGAGGCGGGCATCATGCTCCAGGGTACCGAGGTCAAATCCATACGAGACGGGCGCGTGAATCTACAAGATAGTTACGCCAGCGTGAAAGGTGGCGAGGCATTTCTTCACCACTGCCACATCAGCCCTTATAGCCACGGCAACATGATGAATCACGAACCTCTCCGTACTCGTAAACTACTTCTCCATCGCAAGGAGATTAATAAACTCCTGGGCAAGACCCAACAGCAAGGGCTCACACTTATTCCGCTCCGCATCTATTTCTCGAAACGGGGCCTTGCCAAGGTCGAACTAGGTTTGGCCAAGGGCAAGAAGCAGCACGACCGCCGGGAATCCATCAAGGCACGCGAAGCCAGCCGCGAAGTCGAACGGGCGATGAAAGGATCGCGGCGCGGTCAATAACCCACCACGTTTTCTACTTCCTTCGCTCGAACCGGTTGACCTCACGCATTATTTCGCGAAAGAATGCCAGCGAGGTATTTCTCTGTTGACTTAGTTCTAACTAGTATTATTATAAAACGATGATGAGTCCTGGAGCGGATAAGGGCTCGCTACAGATAGCGGGCCAACTATGCGTCCCCATGTCGGACAGCCGAGGTGCCTGTGACAGGTGGGGAAGAAAGAGAGGTTTACAATGAAAGCCTCGATGCCGGTCAATGTAAAAGTTTATCAACCGGGCTCTCAGCATGTCGTCGGGGACGGGTTCCACGTCCGGAATCTGTTTCCAAGCAACGATCTGGACCGAGCGCTGAGCCCATTTATCATGCTGGACTATGCAGGCCCCACGTTCTATCCCGCGACGGACAGCCCACGAGGGGTCGGCGAACACCCGCACCGTGGGTTCGAAACCGTGACGATCGTCTATCAGGGCCTCCTGGCCCATCGTGATTCGGCAGGCCATTTCGGTGTGATTGGTCCAGGTGATGTGCAATGGATGACGGCGGCGTCGGGTATCGTCCATGAAGAGATGCATGAGCGTGAATGGGCGAGGAGCGGAGGGACATTGCAGGCGATTCAACTGTGGGTCAACTTGCCAAAATCATTCAAGATGTCCGCGCCCAGCTATCAGACGATTGTGAGCGAGCAGATTCCGGTCATAGAGCTGGATGGGGGAGCCGGTTCGCTTCGTGTGATTGCCGGGTCGGCGAAGGGCGCAAAAGGCCCGGCGAAGACGTTTACGCCGATCGAATTGTACGATGTACGCCTGCGCGCGGGGCATTCGATGCCGTTGCAGATTCCGAACGGGTACAATGTCGGTCTGTTGATCCTCAATGGTCAGGCATCCGTCGAGGGATCGAAGAGGCTATCGGAGGCCGAACTGGCGGTCTTTGTCTCGACCGGAGAGCCGGTGACGATCATTGCGGAGGAGGATGTTACGATGCTGGTGATGGCGGGCGAAGAGATCCATGAGCCAGTGGCCCGCTATGGGCCGTTCGTGATGAATACGCAGGCAGAATTGGTCCAGGCCGTGAACGATTATCAGGCCGGCAAGATGGGGCATTTGAATTGAAACAACAGAGGGTAGAAAGGAATTCAAGGATGCACGTGGAGATCTATTCCGATATTGTCTGCCCCTGGTGTTTCATCGGGAAGCGTCGTTTGGAACAGGCACTCAAGACCGCCGGTTATACGAAGCAAGTACATGTGACCTGGCGGCCGTTTCAATTGAATCCGACGATGCCGAAGTCCGGCATGGATCGGCGCACATATCTCGAGGCGAAGTTCGGCGGCGCAGAAGCTCGGCGGGAGATCGAAGAGCGACTCTCCAGGGCCGGTGAGGCAGACGGGATCGTATTCGCCTTCGAGAAAATCGTGCGGACCCCGAATACCTTCGAGGCCCATCGACTGATGTGGTTTGCTCAACGGCACAAGAAGCAGGACGATCTTGCCGAAGCGCTGTTTCATGCCTACTTCTTGGAAGGCCGAGACATCGGCGATAGCCAGACGCTTGTCGGCATCGCCGCAGAGATTGGGCTCGACCGCGATGAAGTCCGACAGTTTCTCGCGAGTGACGAAGGAGTTGAAGTTGTCAGGGGGGAAGAGGCAGCAGGCCATCGTTTGGGCATTCGGGGAGTTCCCTATTTCGTGTTGAATGGCACGCACACGATTTCCGGTGCACAACCTCCTGACAACTTTGTCTCGGCCTTGCAGAAAGCAGAGATTGATCGTGTGGAAGGAAACGGAGGTCGATAATGGCAGTCCAAGTCTATGGATGTAATCATATCGTGATCGAAGTCACCGATGCCAAGAAGGCGGTCAAGTTCTACTCGGACGTTTTCGGCTTGAAGATGCTCCGTGGAGGTGAAGGCGCCGCCTGGTGCAAATTAGGCGAGCATCAGTTCATGGCGATCTTTGAGGTTGAGAAGCTTCAGCCTGATCGTGTGAAGCATTTTGGCTTGATGGTCCGTGATGCCGCTCAGATCAAAGAAGTGCGACGGAAGCTCACCAAGAAGTATAGACTTACATTGCAGCCACATTTCCGTTGCGACTTCAGAGATCCATGGGGAAACCGCATTCAGGTCGGCGATCTCAGCGATGAATCGCTCGTCTGGCTTCTCCCCTATCAGGAAGTACAGAAAGCCGGGATTACGTTCACCAGCCAACCTCACAAGGGGGTATGATTATGAGCACCGTCAATCTACAACAGCGATTGAACGAACTCTTCGACTATATCCGCCAGGGCAGGATCATCGAGGCGATGAACGAGTTCTATGCTAAAGACACGAAGATGCAGGAGAATGCCCATCCGCCTACGGCGGGGTTGGAAGCAAACATCGAACGGGAGAAGCAGTTTATGAGCGGCGTGAAGGAATGGAAAGGATTTGCTGTCACAGCTAGCGGCGTTGGTGACGACGTGACCTTCTACGAAAGCAATGTGGATTTCATCGCGACCAATGGTCAGCCGGTTCATATGGAACAGGTTGCAGTGGCCAGGTGGAAGAATGGCAAGATCGTGCACGAACGGTTTTATTACGACACTGGTGCGAAGCCGTGAGGTGATACGTGACACGATCGGAAATGGCGTTACGATCCCCGGGTTCAGGGAATCACGTGTTACGTGTGGGATTTCCCAAGGAATCAAACTATGAAAGCACACTATCTCGGCCATGTGGTGTTCTATGTAGAGAATCTTGAGCAGTCGCTCGGCTTTTATCGTGATCTGTTGGGGTTTGAGGAAGTTGGACGGATCTTCAATGGGACTGCTTCGGCCCTCACGTCCGGTCGCACACACCATGAATTGTTGTTGATCGAAGTTGGAGATGCGCCTCGTGCTCCGACTGGGAGGCGCCGCGGCCTCTATCATATTGGTATCAAGATCGGAGACAATCTGGATGAATTGCGCGTCGCAAAGAAAGAATTGGAACAGGCTGGCGTGACGATCCACGGCATGAGCGATCATACGGTGAGTCAAAGCCTCTAT
>DATDFW010000250.1:0-6517 GCA_036522375.1 Nitrospiraceae bacterium | reverse complement strand
CTGGAACCGACCAGATTGAATTACGAGTGATTGGGTATCAAGGGCGAGGTTCGGATATGGGATTTTTGCGAATCCAGGTTGGATCTTTTTCGGATCAGCAAAATGCTTTCAACCTCTTGGATCGAATGAAGCATCTGTATTCAGGAGGCAGGGTTCAGATTGTCGAACTGTCAGAAGGAAGGCGATATCGAGTTCAGATTGGTCAGTTCTCCACGGAGGCCCAGGCGGAAGCTGCGGGATCCCACCTCGAATCCTCTCTTGGCCTCTCGACCTTCGTGTTCAGAGACGACCCACAGTAATCAATTCAGCTTCACCAAGGTTGCCTTTCAGATTGTTATGTTTTTCTGCGGATATGGAATGCAACTATTTGATTTTGTGGCGCGTTTTCAACTTATGCTTGATCGCCACTTAGTCCTGTGGTACATGTACAGTGCAATGGATACAGGTCCGATACGCCGCTATCAACCCGCGTGGTTCTCCCAAATCGCACAGTACCGCTCCAGGGCGATAGGGGATAGACCCTGGACTCTCCTGTATTCCAGCCTGATCATCATAGTCGGTCGCCTCTAATACATCACAATCCATGGATGTTCTAATCCTCTTGGGTCTTATTGTTCTTTCAGCGGTAATTTCCACGGCTGAAATCGGATTCTTTTCGGTCAATTCAACGAAGCTGCAGGCACTCGCCCAAACTGGGAATAAGCGAGCGAAGCTGGCTCTGCATCTCCGTAGTGATCCCCAAAAGCTCCTTTCCACCATTCTGGTCGGCGACCGCTTGGTTGGCGTGGCAACGCCGATGTATGCCACCTTCCTGACTCTCCACATCTATGGAGGCCAAACATTTTTTGATGAAGCAATTGCAGTCATGGTTGGTCTGCTGACCTTTGTCCTTTTGGTGGCTGTCGATGTGGTTCCCAAGACGTTAGCTGCTAAGTTTTCGATTCCGGTCACGCTGAATATGGCATACCCCGTCTATGGAGTTCAGTTACTTCTCAGGCCACTGTTGTTTGTCATGGTGCCGTTGATCTACAAATTGACTGGCGGGAAAGGTCTGACGCTTCCCCTCGTGACTGAGGAAGAGTTGAAGATTATGCTGGACGAGGGAGGAAAGACCGGGACCATCGAGTTTGAAAAGGTGAAAATGATCAAGAACGTCTTCCAGCTCAAAGATATCACGGCTGAAGATGCGATGACCCCTCGTCTTTATGTCTTTTCGTTGGATGGGAACCTGTGCCTGAAAGAGGCTCAAGAACTTCTCTATAATTCGAAATATTCCCGGATCCCCGTGTATGACGGGACGCTCGATAACATCACGGGTATCCTCTATAAGACAAGAGCATTGACCGAACTTGCCAAGGGGCAAAATGAGGCAAAACTCAAGGACATTGCCTATCCCCCACTCTTCGTCCCCGCAGCAAAGACTGCGGACGATCTCATGAAGCAGTTTCAGCAGGAGAAACGACATATGGCAGTCGTGGTCAACGAGTTCGGCGGCGTGATGGGAATTGTGACGCTTGAAGATCTTCTCGAAGAAGTGGTCGGGGAGATTATGGATGAAACCGATATCACGGAAGAACTGATCAAACGATTAGGGAAGAACCACATCCTTGTTCATAGTAGAACGGAAGTGCGCAAGATCAATGATTTCCTGAAGGTCGATCTTGGCGACGAAGCCGTGACGATCGGCGGCCTGATTCAGCAGGAGCTTGGTCGAATTCCCAAGGTTGGAGAAGAGGTCCGGATCGCTAACTGCCGGATCGTCATCCATGAAGCTGAACCTCGATCCATTCGTAGTGTCCAAATATTTCGTGAAGAGAAAGCACCGGCCCCCGTCGAAACACCAAACCTCGACCTCGTCAGGTAAGGGTAACGTTCGTCTCGCCTTCCCCGATCAGTGCAGCAAACTCCTGTTCCGTCAAAATCGTCACCCCCAGAGTGCGGGCTTGGTTCAGCTTGGAGCCAGGGTCTCGTCCCACCACAAGATAGGACGTCTTTTTACTCACGCTAGAGGATACACGCGCTCCCGCCGCTTCCACAGCCCGTTGTGCGCTGTCTCGCGAAAAATGGTCCATCCCGCCAGTAAACACAAACGTCTTTCCTGCGAGCGGGGATTTTCTCCGGTCTCCTGTTGCCATACCCGGGGCAACCTGTAGGCCGGATTCCCGGAGCTGCGCGATGACTTCCCGATTGTGCGGCTCAAACCAATAGACCGCCAAACTTTCGGAAATTTCAGGCCCGATTTCACGAATCTTTTGAAATCGTTCCCGATCTGCCGCCATGACCTCATCGAGAGAGCCAAACTCACGTGCCAGGACTTTGGCGATATGCTGTCCGACTTGCCGGATGCCAAGTCCCATCAGAAACCGATCCAAGGAGACAGCTTTACTGTCTTCAATCGATTGCAAAAGGAGCGTGGCGGACCGATCGGCAAATCCTTCAAGCCGAACGAGGTCGGCCTTGGTCAGGTGGTAGAGGTCGGCAAGTGATCGTACCAATCCTTCATCGACAAGCTGAGCCACGGTCTTCTTCCCTAAGCCTTCGATATTGAGAGCATGCTTCGAGGCAAAATGTTCGATTGCTCCCTTCAGTTGAGCGCCGCAGACCAATTGACCCGTGCAGTAAAAATAGGCGCCTTCGCGACCGACCTTCGATCCGCAGACCGGGCAGTGGTCAGGCATGCAAAAGGGGGCGCTGCGTTGTTCACCATCGATTGGGACACGCTCGGCAATTGCAGGAATTACGTCACCAGCCCGTTCGACCTTGACGGTATCGCCGATCCGAATGTCTTTCCGGATCACTTCATCGGCATTGTGCAACGTCGCTCGGCTGATGGTGACCCCACCGACCTCCACGGGTTTCAAAAGCGCGACGGGCGTGAGGGTTCCGGTTCTCCCGACGGAGACAACGATATCCTGCACAACAGTAATTTCCTTGCGGGGGAGAAATTTATAGGCAATGGCCCAACGGGGACTACGAGACTTCATGCCGAGACGGCTCTGCCAGTCTCGGCGATTCACTTTCACCACCACGCCATCGATTTCATAGGGCAGCTGATCCCGCATCAATTCCGTTTCTCGATGAAACGCCATGACCTCCTCGATTGACGCGCAGAGTCGCCGATGCGTCGGCCCAGGGAGACCCCACTGGGCCAACCTCTCCAGTTCATCCCAATGTGTGGGTGGGAGGGATGTGGAGCTCGCCATGATCTCGTAACAGGTTACAACCAATGGACGGGTCGCGGTAATCGTAGAATCCAGTTGTCGAAGTGAACCAGCGGCTGCATTGCGTGGATTGGCAAACGCCTCGTCGCCCCGTTCCGTTATGCGCCGATTCAAGGCTTGGAAATCGTCGAGGCGCATATACACTTCACCACGCACGACTAGATGATCGGGGAGACCGGATTGCGCGTGCAACTGGAGCGGTAGGGAACGAATCGTGCGAACATTAACGGTCACGTCCTCTCCGGTGACTCCGTCGCCTCTGGTCGCTCCACGGGTCAAGATTCCCTGGTCGTACACAAGTTCGACTGATAACCCGTCGAACTTTGGTTCTGCGCTGTATTCCACGGATAGCGTTTCCAGTTCACGTTTCATCCGTTGGTCGAAAGCTTGGACCTCGCTCTCACCGACAATCGAATCCAAACTGAGCATCGGCTGATCGTGGCGAACTTTGACCAACTCTTCGAGAGGCGGTGCGCCAACACGTTGTGATGGAGAATCGGACGTCACCAATTCAGGGTGGGCCTGTTCCAGGTCCAGCAACTCTCGAAAGAGGCAATCGTACTGGGAATCAGAAATCTCCGGGCGATCCTTGACATAATACAGATAGTCGTGTCGCCTGATTTCATTCCTAAGGGCAATCAGACGGGCAAGGATGTCGGCGTGGGCCATTGGACTGGATGGTAACGAACAGGGGTAGCAACGGCCGGACCGTACCATAGGAATCGAGGCTGGGTCAAACGACCAAGGTCTCTATTCGCTTTGACTTTCGCTGCGATAGACATTATTGTAACCAACATAGTTGGGTCGATTTTCCACTCATCGGCAGCAAGTTTTCATCTCTTACCGCGAGAGTACAGCGCTCTCACGATCATCAGAGAAGATATCCACGAAAGGGGAGGATCACGTGAATACGTTGATGTCCAGATCGAGTTATCGAATCGTCACCATCATCTGTGGAGGACTGTTGATGGGTGGATGTGTCATGGCAGAGAAATACGATGCGGAAAAGGCGCGCAGCCTGAATTTTCAACGTCTTCTGGCCCAGGAAGAGAAACGAACCGGCGAGCTTGATAGTGAAGCAAAGCGGAGCAAGAATGAATTGATGGAGTATGAAGCCAGGAATCGGGAACTCATGGCGCAGTTGCAAGCCACTCGGGACCAACTGGCCCGCGTGCAGGAGGAAGCCGAGGCCATGAAGGAGTCTGCGTTGCTTGACCGCAAAGCCAAAACAGACATGAAGCGCGCGCTCGCACCGGTTCGAAAGTCACCGGCTGTCCCGACGCCCGATCCCGAGGATTTGACCGCGTCGGGTCTGGGACTCAATCCAGAAACTGGGGCACCAGATTCGATGCGCGGAGGCATGCGATCGCCAGCCGTTCATACTGTGAAACCGGGCGAAACGCTTTATCGGATCAGTCGACAACATGGTGTCACAGTCGATAAGGTCAGGAAGTGGAACAAGTTGCCGGACGATATTATCGAGGTAGGACAGAAGCTCATCGTGGGACAAGAGTACTAGGACAACCACGTGGTTTCGCCGCAATATTCACTCAGTCTCGACCAGCTCCGGCAGTATGCCAGAGAAGGGAACCTCGTTCCGCTCTATCGAGAGATTCTTGCGGACTATGAAACCCCCGTCTCCGCCTTTGCCAAAATCGATCATGGGCCCTCAGCCTATCTCTTGGAATCCGTTGAGGGTGGAGAGAAATGGGCGCGTTATTCTTTTCTTGGAAGTGGTTCGCCTGTTGTCGTACACGAGGATGGAGGCGATCTTCTCGTTGTTCGAGGCACACACAAGAAGCGCATTCCCAGCCGTGGGAATCCCCTTGAACGTCTAAGGGAGATGATGGAGAGTTATCGCCCGGTGACCGTACCCGGCCTGCCCCCATTCGTCGGCGGCGCGGTTGGCTATCTGAGCTACGATATGGTCCGGACATTCGAGGAGTTGGCTGTCCGGCAGAAGGACCCGCTCAATCTTCCTGACTTTGCCTTCCTGCTCACCGATACCATGCTGATCTTCGACAATGTGGCTCAGAAGATCAAAGTGGTTGCCACCGCCCATGTTACAGCGAAAGGGGAACGTGGTATTAAGGCGGCCTACCGGTCCGCAACAGAACGGATAGAACGCATGATCACGAGACTCAAACGTCCACTCCGCCGAGCGCGGTTGCATCGCCGCCGCCGGCCGGTGACCTTTACGGCGAATATGAGCAAGGCAGACTTTGAGAAGATGGTCGTGCGGACAAAGGAATACATCCGAGCCGGCGATATCGTCCAAGCGGTGCTATCCCAACGATGGGAGGCCAACGTGCAGGCTCCACCGTTGCAGCTCTATCGCGCGTTGCGCGTGGTGAATCCCTCTCCCTATATGTACTACCTGCGTGTCGGGGGGGTTGAGCTGGTTGGGTCTTCGCCGGAGACGCTTGTCCGTTGTGAAAACAATGTCATTTCTGTCCGTCCCATTGCCGGTACGCGCCGTCGCGGTATCACGTCTGAAGAGGATCAACAGATGGAACGGCGGCTATTGGCAGATGAAAAGGAACGGGCTGAGCATGTAATGCTCGTCGATCTTGGGCGAAATGATGTCGGTCGTGTGGCGAAACCAGGTTCGGTTACAGTGGATTCGCTTATGCACGTCGAGCGCTATTCGCACGTAATGCACATTGTCTCCAATGTGACAGGAGAACTTGATTCGTCGAAGACCTCATACGACGTCCTGCGCGCCTGCTTTCCTGCCGGGACAGTCTCCGGTGCTCCAAAGGTTCGAGCGATGCAGATTATCGACGAACTCGAACCGACGAGACGCGGTCCCTACGCCGGCGCGGTGGGTTACTTTAGCTTTTCCGGCAACATGGACATGTGCATCAATATCCGGACGGTCGTCGTGAAAAAGCATCAGGCCTTTATTCAAGCCGGAGCCGGCATCGTCGCGGATTCCAATCCGGAGCACGAATATGAAGAGACCTGTAATAAGGCTCAGGCGATGATGAGGGCAATAGAATTGGCGGAACAGGGGTTGGAATGAGGACGTGGGTACAGGGTAGTCAGACCTTTGTCGATGTTTCCTCCTGACGTTTCAGCACGGATGGTTTTCTTATGTTATTGATGATCGACAACTATGATTCCTTTACCTATAACCTCGTGCAATATTTCGGGGAGCTTGGTGAAGACATTCGAGTATTCCGCAATAATAAAATTACGATCGACCAGATCGAAACATTGAAACCCAGCCGTATCGTCATTTCTCCTGGACCCTGCACACCGAAAGAGGCGGGCGTATCGGTCGAGGTCATCCG
>DATDFW010000249.1:0-4500 GCA_036522375.1 Nitrospiraceae bacterium | reverse complement strand
AGCACAAGAAATGGCTTCTCGTCTCGTGTCTTTGCTCGCTCGAGAATCTGCTCCGTCGTGTCATAGGATTTCGCGGCGATGAGTGCGATCACGCCCTGGTGATTTCCGCTCGGCACCAGACGATCGAACGCGGGCGTGGGTTCGATGTGGACAGGGATTCGTTTCGATTTGGCCAATTGGACAAGGTCACCGAACTGTCGATCGGTCCTCAAAACCAGCAGGCGCTGGAGAGGACGTGTGCCGGCCCTCAAGGCTTCGCGCACGGCATGCAGCCCGTAAATCAGTTCCGCCTGACTATCGCTTCCACCGGCTGGTGCCATCGGGTTTGTCCTCGATGACGATGCCGTGGGACGCGAGGAATTGACGAATCTCGTCGGCCTTCTTGAAATCTTTCTGCTTTCTGGCTTCATTGCGTTCATCTACCATCCGTTGGATTTTTTCGTCCTCATCCTTCAACGGCAAAGGTGGCGCATACGATTGAGTTCTGTATGCGGGGTGATCCTTACTTCTGCTCCTTGTCATTGAGCCTTCGGTAAGCACCGTAGCAGGGTTGAACCGCCAAGTGTCCAATTGAAACAAACCCAGGCAGTTCCCCAGCGAACGAAACTCCGCGTTGGCAATCTTTCGTGCCTCAGTCGAAAGGCCCTCGTCCAAGAGTTTATTCACACCGTTCCGCATTCCCTGCAAGGCTGCAATCGCCACCGGCGTGTTAAAGTCATCCTCCATCGCCTCTCGAAATGCCACCCTACATCGCTCGATCACACCTGTGAGTCTCCTGTCAGCAGTGGTTTTTTCTTCTCGCTCAGCCAGTCGCTTCACCAGAAGATCATAGAACCCATTCAACGCATTTTTCGCTTCTTCTATACTCTTGTCTGAGAAATCCAATGGGCCGCGGTAATGGGTCCCGAGCAAAAAATACCGCAACATCTCTCCAGTTTCATCCTCAGGCCATTTAGATTTTTCAAAGATCTCTCTGATCGTGAAGAAATTCCCCAGCGACTTGGACATTTTCTCATGATTGATCTGCACGAAGCCGTTATGTATCCAATAGCGAGCAAATTCTTTTCCCGTGGCACCAGATGATTGTGCGATTTCATTTTCGTGGTGCGGAAAAATCAGATCCATCCCACCGCCGTGAATATCGAAGGTTTCACCCAAATAGCGCATAGACATGGCAGAACATTCGATATGCCAGCCTGGACGCCCTGGACCCCAAGGGCTCTCCCATGATGGTTCGCCCGGCTTGCTCCTTTTCCAAAGAGCAAAATCCATGGGAGATCGCTTGCGCTCATCGACGTCCACACGTGCCCCAGCTTGGAGATCCTCAAGCTTGCGTTTGGAGAGACACCCATATCCAGAATACTTGGCCACTTCAAAATACACATCTCCATCCACGTGATAGGCGAATCCCTTCTTCAACAATGTTTCGGTCAAACCTATGATGTCGGTCATGTGTTCTGTGGCCTTAGGCTCAATGGAGGCCTGGCGAATGCCCAGTCTCTCCATGTCTTCGTAATAGGCTTGAATATATTTCGCGGTGAGCGTCTCGCAGCTGACACTCTGCTCGCTCGCGCGCTTGATGATCTTGTCATCCACGTCAGTGAAGTTCTTGACAAATTTAACCTGGTAGCCGGTGGACTCAAGATACCGGCTGATCACATCGAAGATGAGCGCGCTGCGCGCATGGCCGATATGGCTATAGTCGTAGACCGTCACACCACAGACATACATCCGAACGCTGTTCGGCTGGAGCGAGCGAAACGGTTCTTTCTTGCCTGTGAGCGTGTTGTAGATCGAAAGCATGGCCGGATTACAACTCCGGAGTGGTGCGACGCTTCGGCCAATGGGACCAGAAAAAATAGCCCAAGGCGAGCGCCAAGAAGAGACCGATCACGATGTCGAACTGGTGAAAATAATCCCGCAGATGCTCCCACTGCTCTCCCATTTTCACACCAATATAGGCCAGAAGATAACACCAGGGCAGCGCACCGAGAAAGGTCAAGAGCACGAACCGATAGATATTCATACCGGCAATGCCAGCCGGCAATGAAATAAATGTTCGGATAACCGGAAGCATTCGGCCGAAAAATACAGCAGCCTCGCCATACTTCGCAAACCATCGATCTGCCATCTCGATATCTTTTCGCGAGACCAACATATAGGGCCCGTATCGCTCGGCAAATGGTCGGCCACCCCACACCCCGGCATAGTAGGCCACAATAGACCCTGCCACGTTTCCAATGGCGCCGGCTAACGTCACACCAAGCATCGTGAACTGTCCCGTCGTCACGAGATACCCGGAAAACGGCATGATGATTTCGCTGGGCAACGGAATGCAGGCGCTTTCGATGGCCATGGTGATAAAAATGCCGGTGTAGCCGAATGTCGAGATCATCGACACGACAAACCGACTAAGCTCTGAAATGATTGCTTCGATCAGACTCCCCACCACACTTTCACTCCTCTATTTGCCTTTCATGCCCTTCGGTTTTGATGATGGAGACACCCGACGCGCTGGTGACCGGCGCACCGTTTCCCACCTCCGGAATCGATCCAGCACCCCATGATTCGTCGTATCGAGGTAAATGGGAGTAAGCGACACCGCCCCTTGCGCCAGCGCCTCGTAGTCGGCGTCCTTGCTCCGGCTCCACGATACGCGGGTCCCGGCAATCCAATAGTATTTCCGACCATGGGGATCGACTTTTTCAGTGATCGGATTGTCAAAGCGCCTCCGGCTGAGACACGTGACTCGGACTCCAATGATAGAACCGAACGGCCGATTCGGAATATTGAGATTCACGAGCGTCTCATCCGGCAAACCCTCTTTCAGAATCAAACGAGCAATACGAACGGCATATCGAGCTCCGGCGTCAAAATAGAAATGTTCACGCCCTTCCTGTGACACAGCCAGAGAAGGGACACCCAGGATCGTCCCCTCCATCGCCGCCGAAACGGTCCCTGAATATAAGACGTCGTCGCCGAGATTCACGCCTTTATTAATTCCTGACACGAGGAGATCAGGCGGCGTCGGCATGATCTTCAGCACAGCCAGATTCACACAATCGACCGGCGTTCCATTGATCGCATAGCTCCGTATCCCATGCTGCTGTACTCGCAGCGGTTTGTGGAGCGTCACGGCGTGTGCTACCGCAGTCCGTTCACGATCCGGTGCGACCACCCACACCTGGCCGATTCTCGACAAAGATCTGGCAAGCGCCGTCAAGCCAGGCGAGTGAATCCCATCATCATTGGTAACCAGAATACGCATGACCTTTAAGAAAAAAAAAGCTGCCGACGGCAGCTTCTTCGGTCGATCTCAGCTCACGCAGTAATACAGGAGATCTGTCCGACGTCTCCTGTCCCGCCTAATCCTTGAATCTTCAAAGTATTTGGTCGGGGCGAGCCGATTTGAACGGCCGACCACTCGCACCCCAAGCGAGTACGCTACCGGGCTGCGCCACGCCCCGACACGCTCTATTCAATTTCACCATACCTTGCATTGTCTCCTCGGAGACAAGTGGAATGCAACCGACTCACAAAAGACGACGCGTAACCGTCGTCAATCATGATGCGATTCCAAAATTTTGAGAATCGCTTGGAGGTTCCCTCGCAGTTTCTGTGCAAGTTCTTTGGGACGTATCCGTTGGCTTGCCACACGGCCTCGCCTGGCCCAATAGCGTTTGACACCGGCAAGTGTGTGCCCTTCCTCATAGAGCATGCGCTTGATTTCCAACACTGTTTCAACCTCTTGCCTGACGTAGAGTCGTTGATTCCCGCGACTTTTCTTAGGCTTGAGAAACGGGAACTCTGATTCCCAGAATCGCAACACGTAAGCCGGCAGCTTAGCGATCTGGCTGACTTCGCCGATTTTATAAAAAACCTTGCTGCCCAGCCTGGGCTCGTTCCCCATGACCGGTCCTCGTGGTGGGATAAGTTACGGTGGTTGAATGAGGCTATGAATTGACGTAATTGGTAACGCCATTTCATATCCTGGGGTTATAGATTAATCGTTTGTTGAGACAGTTAAATCTTCAAGTTTTACGTGCACTGTTCTGTGGGAGATTCGCACAGGGCTCGGCAGAAATCAAGCTGAGATTCAGCTACACCAAGGAGGGGACACCATGAAGTACCTAATTCTGGCAGCTCTATTAGTTGGTCTGATCACCACGGTCTCGGGGTTCTTCGCGTAGTCAGAGTGATGTTAGAGAGTTTCAGCACAGGCATCGAAGGAAGAGTCAAGATCCAGTGTTCCTATGTGTCGCAGATGGAGCCTGGACAACGGTATTTCGAGAGAGAGTGTGTGCCATATAAGATGCTTAGAGAGAAGAGCCTATAGAGTTAATCAGACAGAACTAGTTGATTATAGGCCCCATTTCCCTTAAGGGGTGGGGAGGGGAGGGGGGCGTCCTGACAGAGTTTGGGCACTCCCCGGATAGAGCCTCTATCCACCATCCGTAACGCTTTTCCCGTTACCGGCCAATCACGGTAACGCTTCTACCC
>DATDFW010000248.1:0-3462 GCA_036522375.1 Nitrospiraceae bacterium | reverse complement strand
GCGCTGGATAATCGTCAGGCCGATCCCGCTGCCAGCTGCCTCAGACGTCTGCAAGCGGACAAACGGCTGAAACACTCGGGTGCGTTGGGTCGGAGGGATCCCGATCCCATGATCCTCCACAGAGAACGCCACCATCGGACCCACTATACGCCAGCTGATCCGCACCAGGGGTGTCTCTCCTGCCTTTGTGAATTTCAGTGCGTTCGAGACGAGGTTGTCGAGGATTTGCCGAAGATAGGCACCGTGACAGGCAACGAAGGGTAACCCTGGTTCAATGTGCACCACGGCATGGAGCCGCTCGATTTCACCGGCTCTGGCTTTCAACACCTCATCAATAATCGCATTCGGATCGACAGCTGTGATGGCACCCTGATCTGTACCGACGCGAGCCACGGTTAAGATCCCTTCCACCCGCTGCACAAGATCCCTGCTATTCTCTTCGATAAGAGATAGCCACCGGTTCGTCCGATCATCGAATTGCCAACCGTACTGCTGTACCAGCAACCGTGCGAGTTCTTCCATACGAGCCCCCGGCCCTTTGAGATCGTGAGCCAAGGTCTCGGCAAGATGCTCGAGCTGATGGAGACGAGCAGCTAACCCCCGTTGCCGCTGCTCTACAGTTTCATACAGCCGTGCATTCGAGATGGCCAGCGCAGCCTGGTGAGCCAATCCTTCAGCCAGGCGCAGATTCCACTCATGCGCTCCCCGGCGTTCTTCGGACAGAAGCGACAGAACGCCGAACGGAATCCCCTGTGCCAGTAATGGAATTGACAACATACTGTCCCCGATCAAGTTACGCCGCAAAACCTGGGGTCGTTCGTCAAGACGAAACCGTTCCCCCGTCGCCACCTTGCGCGTTTGAAACGCCTGAACACAGACCGGAAGTTCCTCCCACAGCATGACTGATTTTTTCAGACGATCATTCCATTCACCGGATGCCGCTTCTACCACCCAACATCCCATCCGTTCATCACGAAGGAGCACGAGACAGACATCCGTTTGCACCAATTCCACTGCCCGGTCCGTAATACGCCGGAGCACCCCATCCAGACCGTCCGGGCCGATGGTATTGATCTCTTGGCCGATGGCGTCGAGCACTTCTATCTCTCGAATGTGGGTCTCGATGCGACGAGCCATGGCAAGGTAGGCATCTGCCAATTGACCGAGTTCGTCCTTCGCTCCTCGTCTAGTGGCCAATAGCTCGGCAATCCCGTCCACATCGACGTGAGCTCCAATCCTTGTAGTAGCGGATTGAAGTCGAGTGATCAGATCCGAGAGAGAGTTGGCTAGAACGCGCGAGACAATCCATCCCAGTGCAACCACACCAGCCAGTGTGATCCACAGTCCGACAAACGCCCGCTGCGACAGCGAGTCCGCTTGTTCGTTCAACGAAGTTCGCTGCCGCATCAGGCGATCTTCGACGGTCCTGAGGTCTGCGCGGAAGAGATCAGATAGTCTGAGCCCTTCGCCCGACCGTACATACGCTAACGTCTGGTCCCCAAGTCCCTTCTGAATGTCTGCGATTAACTGCTGCTTCGATCGCAGCAGGTTTTTCAGTTGTCGCTCGATCGAGGCGAGTTGGTTCGGAGATCCGGACAGTTTCGCCAGGGACGTAGAGGCATCCGATAACGCCTGGTTGAGCTTCTTCTCGGCTTCAACCAGCGGAGCAAGAAAAGCGGGTTGCTGGGTCAAGACGTAGCCGCGAAAACCGTCTTCAATATCTACTGCAAGCCGCCCCAGTAAATGGACCTGCTCATCGGCAACCATGAGGTCTTGCTTCTGTTGTTGGAGCGCAAGCAACTGTTGGACAACATACAGGTGGATGGCGATGCCCGCACTGAGCGGCACACACAGCAATAAGAGCATCACCCATACCTTGTGCTGAATGCGGAGCTGATTCAGCCACTGTGGGCTCATCGGGCGACGTCCTCTCTCGCACTATGATCAGGAGACTACAATTAGCCGTAAATGTGGACTTCAGGGGAATGAAATGTCAAGGTCGTGGATCAAAGTCGATGACTCGCCGGAGCATAACATTTGATACAGGACTTCAGCTGAGAATACCTACTAGTCGATTGGTGCTAGTCGCATGGTGTTGGTATTGTCACCATGTTGTCACCAACAGAAAATGAGAAACCCCAGCCAGGCTGATACCGGACCGGGGTTGCTCGCTATGCTATGTCTCGTTCCCATAAGGGGACGAACCGGCCGCTCCAGAGACCTGTCCCCTATTGAAGCTTGAGGGTAAACCAGGTAGAGAGCGCCTTCATGCCGTTACGTTCAATGTTGTTCCCATCCCATACCGCAAAGGCGATGGGCACAGACATCCCCGCCTTAAACTGGGTATCGTTGGCATCACCGGTTTCCAACGCGCGCTTCACGACCACACGCCAGGTCGGACCAGTGTATCCACCACCCTTGACGGATCCAGACGGTTCCCACACGCCGTTACCGATCACATCCTGATGCGCCTGCGTGGTCAGAGTGCTGAAACCATTGGCATTCAAATCCTCGACCGAGCTCACGCGCAAAGTCGGATCAGACATGATGTTACCCGACCAGATACCAGGATTAAAAGGCCCGAGACTTCGGCCGATCCGGTCCGGATAGGTTACTCCGCCCGCAGGCTCTTCGAAATAGTAGTCCCAAAAAATTCCAGGGTATTGGTCGTCCACGTCCCAGATGCCCGCGCTATCTTTGCCGAGATCCTTCTGCCACTCTGCATTCCATCGCCAAATATTGGTGGTGCCGCCTGATTGACCCATGCACTGGAAGGGTGGCGCTCCAGCCGTGTTGACTGGAAACATGATCGCCGCCTGATCCCGGAAGTCCTGGGGACCAATGGTCGTATCGTTCTTGGTCTGATCGCTCCATTCTATGCGCAAACCGAGCTCTTTGCCGTTGGTCATGGCTTTCACGAACACCGACTTCACCGAAATATTCGGATGCATCGGCGTGGTGATTAGCTGCCCGCTCAATGGGACAATCACACCGGGCACACCTTCCCACACGGGGTTCGCACCATCCATCGGAATCGACCCCTTAACCATCTTCGCAGGAATCGTCACCGGCTGGCTGACAGCCAACGGTACCTGCCCGATCGTCAACATCACGCCAACGATCAATGCAGCGAGAAGAATGCCAAACACCACACGCTTGCTGTGTGTCTGCACGACTCCCATAAGACTACGCCTCCTCTCCATTTAAACAATTAAAACCAATATCGCACTAAGGCTTATTCCTTACCAAGTAGTAGCGTGACAACTGCCCAAGCCACGCCGAAGATCAAAGAAGCGATAAGAATGCCAATCCTCACACGATTGTTCGGTGGCTGGGGCTCTGAGGCCATTAGGATACTCCTCCTCTCGACAAAAATAAAGAACGATCCCCCTGATCACGCAGATAATTCAGAGAACATTCTTCAAAATGGACATGATTAGGCGGTTCCGACGGGCCCTTCCT
>DATDFW010000247.1:0-3647 GCA_036522375.1 Nitrospiraceae bacterium | reverse complement strand
GATTACTTGGATCGATACGGAGACAGCCGGTTCCTTCCCCATAATAACGTCCACAGTGTGAACGGTCCCCCAGTCTGTGCCGCCTCCAAAGTACATGCATTCACCGATGTGGACGGCTGGGAGTGGGAGCGTCAGCGCAGTGGCAAAAATCCTGAGCCCCGACGACCCGGTATCGACCAAAATATCCGAGATCGTTTGGCAGGTTGAGGTGCCGGGCTGGCAGATAGTGATTTGGGTGCAGAGGGTATCGGCAAACGTGCAGACAGCAGCTGAAGAGGGATTGATTGTGATGGTGAGGACGTTGGAACCAGCGCCGGAAGAACCAGAGTCTCCTGAACTCCCACAGCCCAGCAGGATAGTGAACGCCATGCCGGCAAGAATCGCCGCGTGTCGTTGGTAAATCATTGGATCAATTCTGTTGTGACACCGGGAGGAAGGAGTGAGGGAAGATAGGCTCTTCCGCGCACATCTCCAGCATGACCTCCCGTTTCGACCACGACACGAGGGGCCTGGATGCGGGTTCCCCCGCGCCGTCCAGGACCGGTTGATGGGGCAGCAGCCGATGCCTCCTGATACTCCTGAAAATAGACGCCCAGGAGCGACGTCAAGTCTGGAGGTCTTCTCCCTCTCCAGGCCACGGCAAACACCGTATTGCCAGACACATATTCCTTCACCACGAAATCTGATGTCGTGATTTCTTGGATGGCATAGTGCTGGGCCTGGATCATCTTGGACTGTCCGGCCATTGCAAGGCGATCCGTTTCCACTGAACTCGCTGGTTCCCCCAATACGGCCCAGGTTTTTTGTAGATCAACGATTGCGATCAGACTGACGATCAGCACCATCTCAAGAGCAAGGCGATGTCTCATCATGGATCTGGATTCTTACGTGTGTTGGGTGACAAGGCGCAAGGATACGTTAAACCCCCAGGGGAAATCGACCTCTCTGTACTAAAGAGGATTTTGACCACCGTAAGTAGAAGGGCCAGGCAGGCGGGAAAATGGGGATGCCGCATTGAAAGTTCTGCCTTTTATGCGTAAGGGTGAGCCGGGTAGGACTCGAACATAGGGCCCCCGCTTAAATGGGCGATCAACCTCGATCGCGATCGGAGGCGATTGAGTGCGACAGCGTGCGGCTTCCTGCGCCACTAGCTCTCTCGCAATTCTGCGCTGGCAAGTACCATAATTTTCCATTTTGCGGGCACTTGCGCCTTCCTTCACACCCCTCATAGAATAGAATACGCCTGCCTGCGAGGTGCCTATGCCCTTCTCGATTCGTTCCTTTCGCCGCTTTCCCGTGCAATGCTCTGTCACATACAACGCTGGGCCATTCCAGGGCCAAGGCACCATCTGGAATCTCTCATGTACCGGCTGCCGACTTTCCGGCGATCTGCCCATGCGACCAGGAGAACTGCTCTCTCTCACTGTCACTCTTCCGAATGAGCAACGCATTGAAATCCCTGAAGCCGTGGTGCGGTGGTCGAGAGGCCAAGAGTTCGGAGTGGAGGCTATGGCGATCGAGCCGCATACCAGGGCTCGCTTGGCCCATTATGTCAATCGATTGGTCAATGATTCCCAGAT
Organism: Nitrospiraceae bacterium; assembly: GCA_036522375.1. Classification (GTDB taxonomy): domain Bacteria; phylum Nitrospirota; class Nitrospiria; order Nitrospirales; family Nitrospiraceae; genus Palsa-1315. The sequence goes on along the minus strand of DATDFW010000247.1, from coordinate 2,067 downwards.
CGCAATTAGCCATAGCCATCGCTAGTAGGGTCTTGTGTTCTTGAGAGTGCGGCATGAGGAAAGGAGGGGATGATGGAGGTCCTCTTTATTATTCTGGCCGTCATTGCTGCCGGGGCTCTTGTGGTCTACTTCCTGAACTCATCAATGGGAGTGAAACTTGTTCATAAACAGAGTGTGTCAAACATACTCAACACTGTGAGTGCCTTACAACGTTCGGCGCCTCAGACTCCTCTCCACGAGATTTATTATGCTCTTGCGGAAGAAAGAAATAATAAGAGTAAGTGGCTCACCGAGTTCAAATACTTGTACCGTTTAAGGGATGCCGGATGTTTCGATTCGAGAACGGCGCCACAACCAGAACAATTTGCTGATTTAATGGCGAGCGTGGAGGAGAAGATCAGACTCCGCGCAAGTGGTGTGACGAAATGAGCGAACAGGGCCTCACAAGGGACAGCCTCTCCATCAAAGAAGCGACTGTCTCCAACATGCCGGAAACCAGGGGGACGTTATGATTGGATGGGTTCCATACAACGGTCACAATATTAAAGTCTGTTCCCAAAGCCTTGCCGATACTCGCTGGTTGCCTCTCGCTGTCATATGGAAATCAGTTGATACACAGGAACTGTTCAACACCCTGTCGGGTGAACCAGTTGAGATTTGCAAGAGCGGGAAAGAGGCCGATAGCGTGGCTCTCAGAAAGGCCAAGCGATGGATCGATCAGCATCGTTGATTCCGACTGGAGCAGAGAAAGCGGAATTGCACAGATAAGAAAGATGTTATTTAAGGGGGTGAGGACGGTTCCCAAGAGAGGTGGGGAGATACTGGCGAAGGCAACGCGAAATAATCCCGTGCGAGAGCCATTCGTAGTTTCCCCTTACCGTCTGTCGGCCGATGGCTGTCGGGAGGTCGTCCTCATTGTGGCCGCGGAGTTCACTGATTGCGTGATCAATACGCAGCTTGGCCTCGGCGACAAAGGAGTTCACCAGATCCCAGGGTTGCTCGTCAGCATTGCCACGTGCCAGGGATGACGCTTCCAATGCGGCGGTCACAATCGTGAGGAGATCTTCACCGATCATTTCGATTCGGGTTTGCCGGCCCTGATCATCTCGGAGCTCGTCACCACGGCGGACCATCGCCCAGAAGATCGCGCAGGCCAGACGGCGGCTGGTCTGTTCCACATAGACGAGGAGTTGGGCGAGCTTCGGATCGTGAAATTCAGTCCTGTCCGGAAGGGCTCTGCGCCGCCACAAGCCTATGTACCAGGGCACGTAAAATCGAATGAGCTTGAGCAAATCGAAGAACCGCTCACTTCCATTTCCCTCCTCCTTCATATATCGCTGTGCACGATCCAAATGCGGGCTCAACCCTTCCCGCGCGACGAATGGCCGCAAGATGTCTGTCGCCCCTTCCCCGATTCGATACATTTCCGCGTCACGAACCAGTTGCTCGATCCCGAACGCCGGTTCTCCACGGACCCGTTTTGAATCCGCTGTTTCGTATCCCATGCCTCCGAAAATGATCTGGGCATCTCGCAGAAACTGGATTGTTCTTTCCGAGCAGAATATCTTGGCGATTGCCGCTTCAATCCGGACGTCATAACTGTGCTGGTCGGCCAGACGCCACACGGAGGAAGCCAGTGCTTCCATCGTGAAGAGGTTCACGGCCATGCGGCCTAACCTCATGCGCTGTGTTTGCCGCTCGCTGAGCGGCTTCTGAAACGTCAATCTGGTGTTGGCATGATCGAGCGTCGGCTGCCATGCCTGTTTGGCCATGCCGAGACAAATGGCCGGAATACTGATCGCCCGACCAACGTTGAGGATGGTGAGGGCATATTTGAGACCTCGGCCAACCTCACCGATGACGTTGCCTGCTGGGATCCGAACCTCGGTGAAGGTCATATGCGCATTCTCAATGCCCCGACAACCCTCGAACTGACATCGCTGCCGGACGCACACCCCCGGCGCTTCCATATCTAGGATAAAGGCGGTATGGACCTGATCGTCCGCACCCATGCCCTTTGGGACAGGGACCCATATGATTCGCCCATTGTTCTCTGCGCGCTTCGCC
>DATDFW010000246.1:0-3713 GCA_036522375.1 Nitrospiraceae bacterium | reverse complement strand
GTCACCTGGTCCAAGAAACGATCGACTTCCATCCGCTTTTTTTCGAGATAATCCTTGATGTTCATGAGATCTTGGTCTTGTTGAGGGATCGGCGACAATCGGCGCGGAGCGTAACAAAAGGCCTGGGGGCTGTCAAACAAGGAGAGGGATGGAGCCTGATGATCTTCTATGTTCGCGCAACGCGCGGCCTGAGAAGGCCCTCGTTGGACGCGCGCAGTGGAAGATCAATCAGCCCCCATCACTAGAGAGAAACGAGCGAGCTTGGAGGGACCATTTATATCGTTCGACGCGCGCAATAGAGGATCGACCAGGCTACCCTTGAAACTGTAATGAGGGAATTGAAGGGCGCGCAGTGGAAGATCAGTCAGCCCCCCATCCCCTGGAGAGAGAGAACGAACGAGCTTGGAGGGAGCAACATTATTGTGCCTCGTCCGATGGGCGCAGTAAAAGGCAGCCTCGGCCACTCCCGAAAAAGGAGAATAGGGAATGCCTCCCTGGCCGTGCTGAGGGACCGAAAGGATCTCCATCAAACGACGCATATTTACTGGATTGTGTTTTTGAAGTCGTATTCTACAATCTCAATTCTGGTATCCTCCTTGTTTTCCCGCCGATCGCTTCGCTATACTCCAAGGCATGAGTATCCGAAAAGGCGGTGGAACATGGGAGCCGATGTTGTTGGGGATAGAACCCCGGAACTGCAAGGTCTGCAACGAAGCGCTCTATCGCAACAAAACGTTTCTCTCCGGCGGCTGGTCTAGGTGCAGCCTGTGCGAGGAGTTCGTTCATTACAGTTGCTTGGCCACCGGCAAAGTTTCTTTTCTGAAAGCTCGTCCCCGCATGTGCAAGACCTGCCGCGCCGCGCATGATGGAACTCCTTCTCCTTCACCTTCTCCTAAAGCGGCGACTCCAGTAGCCGTTGGGTCGTGAATTCCAATTTACAATCAAGCTCAGTGGAGGCCCGCTCGGGCCGGCCGTCCTTTTTCCCCAACGCAGTCCAGTTTGTCCTGGCGCCGCTGATTCTGCTCTTCAGCGGATATTTTACGGCGAATTTCCTTATCGGTGGTCACTATACATGGGCCCGGACAACACAGACGCTGGCACTGACCCTGACGGTCTTAATCCTCTCTCATGAATTTATCTACAAGGAGCAACTGTCGCGAACCGGGTCGCCGGATCGTGCGCGGTCGGCACTGCTCTATTCTTGTGCGATCCCGTATATAGCCGGCGTATTCGTGATGTTGGCTCTTTGGGCGCTCTGAGAAGATCGTTATATGGTTTGTCTGGTCTTTCTCGTCTATCTTGTCTATTTGGTTGGAGCAGACTAAAAAGCTACACCAGATACACCGGATAGACCAAACAGACCAATTGACCCGAAGTGTTTTTCCGAAGCCAACTTGAGTCTGAGGACGATCGATGGCAGGGGTTATCCGTAGCGGAGCCTTTCTCCAGCAGTGTTGGTCGGTTCATCCGCTCTGTCTGATGGTTAAGCGCGTCGAGCCGAATCGCGTTGTGGTGCTGACATGCAGTTCCTGCCGCATGGTGCATCGGGTGACCACCGATTCGGTCACCAGGAAGGTATCAGCTATGGAGCCTTCTTCCTCCGAATCGGAGCCTGCGCAATCGGATGGGCTCGTGGAGCTAAAGACCTGTTTGGGGACCCATGCTCCCGCCCTGTCGCTTCGAGAGATGGACGTGTTTCAAGATGCGATGTGGCTCCGTTGTGCGGAATGCCGGGCGCAGTTCTACCTGGCCGTCTCCCAATTTGAGACGCATCAGAAATAGCCGGCAGTCCAGTCAATTTATGACCATGCCACCACAGTTCACAGACGAAGAAACGGCCTTGATGGCCGATCAGCAGTTCTTTCGCGCCAAGGCGAACATCATGGCCAAGGTGCGCCACATGCTCTCGGCCACGCATGCGACGTTGAAAGAAGAAGTGGGATTCGCCTCACTCGTGATCCCGCCGGATTTCGATATTACCAGCTGTCAGTTTGTGAAGGGAGAGCATCTCGAGTTGTTCCCCTATCAATATCTGGACTTCCCGAAACACTTTCACGACTCGAACGCCTTTACGTTTCGTACGCTGTTCTGGTGGGGTCACCACGTGACCTGCGCGCTCCTTCTCGAAGGTGTGGGGATCAAACAATTCAAGATGCACATTGTGGATCGGTTCCACCAACTGGCAGGAAAGGGTTTGGAATTGTCGCTGGCACCCACCCTCTGGGAATGGAAGAGGGGGGAGGGCTTTACGTTGCCGATCACCCACGATCGAAAAGCACAGATCGCCGCTGTTCTGGCCGAACGGTCCTTTGTGAAGATTGTCCGATTCCTGCCCTTCACCGATTCAAGGATGCAATCTGGTCATGTGCCGGAATTCAGCCGCGAGACTTTTCGAGCCATCCTGCCGATCGTCACTCCCTAGTCGACTGCGCATAACAAAACAGCTGAACTCTCAAGCGGGCTGCTCAAAAAGACCGATCAGCAAGGCCGCAGCCGATGAAAGCACCGGAGGCGTACCCTCTGGGGTACGTTGAGGATGCTTTCAAGGCGAGAACGCCGCTGGCGGGCTTTTTCAGCAGCCTCCCATCCTCGGTATTTGTCTCTGATCACTAACTTGGGTACACTGGGTTCGCTTTTGACGGCGGGGGAGGCCACTCGCAAGGAGGATGATCACGTGAAACAGATAAGGCAACGACTGGGCGTTGGTATCGCGATTATGGCAACTTTGCTGATGGGGGGAGGCTGCGGGGGAACTGGGAAAACGTACTTTCTGGATCTTCAACAGAAACAAATGACAGCACAATACCAGGAGCCGGACCCGGTGAGAATTGTCATCGAACCCTTCGAGGATCGACGACTGGAAAAGACTCGGCTAGGTCTGCGGACCCATTTATGGGGCGGGGTGACTTATTTCAACGTGAAAGGAGAGCGCCCAGGAGACGCGGTGGCCCAGGCATTTGCCGATCGGCTAAAAACGCGCGGATGGATGGTGCGAATGGCTCCGAGTGGAGCTGTCACGAACCAGAACGATGCCGACATTGTCATCAACGGGCAGCTACTCGATTTTTCTGTCAATGCCAAGAGCCGACTCTTCTCGACAGTGGTGAATACGAGCAGCAAGATCGTGATTACCGCAAAGAACCTTGACGATCAGAGCTCGACGACCAGAGCCATCGAGGGGGCACAGCGCGATACCGTGGTTTGGTTTAGCGAAGACGATGTGCAACAGTTACTGGCGGCAACTCTGAAGGACGGCATCGATCGGTACCTTGACGATACGATGATCGTGCAGAAAGCGCTGCGGCCGGTCCGCTAATGGGCCGGGGGAAGAGATGACCCACCGTGCGTGAACGCCGTTGGGAAACGACGATCCCGCTGACCTTTGGTCAAGTGCTTGCCGTAGGCGAACGTCTGGCTGCATTGGGATTGAAGCCGGCAGTGCCTGCGAGAGATGTCATCTGTTACGTCGAAGAGTGGACGGTCGAGTCTCCTGAAGATTTCGATCAGCTGGACGCGTGGTCCACGGAAGATGTGACTCTGATCCACGTCCGAGAGGGCTGGCGCGGTGACTTTTTCCTTCTCGCCGGAACCTACCACACGGTCTATCAGCGCCATCAGAATGTCGGCACCTACTGTTCAATCAGCCATCCCTGGCGGATTCGCGATCCGTTACGGCTCCATGATCCCCGCAGTATGCTCTGGCTGGGATTTCG
>DATDFW010000245.1:0-7638 GCA_036522375.1 Nitrospiraceae bacterium | reverse complement strand
ATAACGGCGATGGTCAAGGTCCCTGCGTTCCGCGACAGTCGTTTCATGTCGTCCACCATGTCGTCGAATCTCCTGCCTGTCCCCTATTCCCACACAGGGATTTTCGGAGAGTCAAACTCCCTAGATCCGTCCGCCGGATGGCGCACACTCCAATGCTGAACGAATAACCTCAGCTGCGACCCGCCCGGAACGCAGCGACGACGAAGACGTCGGCTGGAGCGCGTTGTTATGGGATGTGTTTACTGAATCGGCGGTACCAGGCCGCCGCCTCATCTTCGAATCGCTGGAACATTGCATTAGGACCCGGTCGCAGCTGCTGAAAGTTGTCGATTGCCGGCTGGGTCAAGGTACCGTCTTCTTCCTCCAGATTAAGCTCCAAAGGGTTGCCAGACATACGGTGCGGTGCTTAAGTTCCGTTTCTTGGATTGTTCATCAGGTCAGCAAAAACCTTTGGATCGCCGGAGGGCCGCAATGACCTGTCGCCTTATAAGGGGTTGGTGGGATGATCCCAACTGCGCGCGTCCAACGAGGGAAGTCCTCGACCACGCGTTGCGCGACCAAGGGGATCATCCCAGCTACCCCATCCCCATTTTTCAGCATCCGACTAGATTGAATACTGGAAGATCGGCTTGGCCCCGATCGCCTGAGCCAGCACTCCACGGCGCTTGAGTTCTTCAAGAATTCTGCGAGTAGCCGCATCAAAATCTGCAGGGCCTGACAGGACGATATCTGTATTGGGCGGGACTTCTTCTGGCACCTTGCTCATATGAACGGCAATAACTGGGACCGGATGGACTAGCGTCCTAATGGTCTGTGCCGCTTCGACATAGGCCATGCCGAATGGATTAGTCGTCGAGACCACGATCAACCCGGTATCGACAAGCAGCCTCGCCACTTCGCCATAGCGACGAGCCATCTCTGCCGCCTGTCCTCGTTCTCCCTCCGAGAGGTCTGCATCAAGCCCGCGACGGAGATTGCCTCCGTCGAGCAAGTAGGCATGCCGACCGTCTGCCACAAGCCTGGCCTCGATGGTCCTGGCAAGGAAAGACTTGCCCGTATGTCTCCCCCCGGTCACCAACACAATGGCGGCACGGTGACCATACTGCTGCGCGCGATCTTCGATGCCGACTTCACCCTTTACCCAAGCAAAATCGCGCTGCCGAGCTTCTTCTCGGAGAAACTCCTGATCGTCATGCACCAGTTCTGTCACAATACCGCCACCGGCAATGTCATACTCATCGACCAGGACGAACCGCCCCGTCGACTCAAACGAGGCCGAGAGGTCAAATGCCACCGGCGCTTTGGCTCGAATCGTCAACTCAGCAACCTGATTCTTGTTCACCACGCTGCTGCCTTGCTGCTGAGCCAGATCCATCGTGTCGATGATCCGATGAATAGTGGCCACTTCACAGTCGACTTCCTTCGTCGCCACTCTGAGCTGATATCTCCGCCCTCGTTCTAGCGGCTTTCGGCCCAGCCAGAACAGATTGGCTCGAAAGGCCGTCGACACCAGCGGAAGTTGCTCCTGGTGCGAGGCCACCTCTCCTCGTTCGACAAAGATCTGTTCGTCGAGCGTAACACCAACTGACTGGCCTGCAGGACCTTCTACTGGCGGAGGATCTATATTGAACGCTTCAATCGATTTGACCGTGGCCCGTTTGTTCGACGGCGAGAAGACCAGGGAATCACCCACCTTCACTCGTCCTGCCGTGACGCGTCCGGCGATAATCCGACGGGCGTCGAACTTATACACGTCCTGAACCGGCAGGCGAAGCGGCTGTTCGGATCGTCCCGGTTCCTTCCGGAAAGCACTAAGTGCGTCGAGCACGGTCAGACCGCTGTACCACGGCATCATCTCGCTTCGGTTGGCGATATTATCTCCGAGCTTGGCACTGACCGGGATGATCTGCTGGGGAACTGCCTTGAACTGCCCAAGGAACTCCCGATATTCCTTTTCGATCCCGTCGAACACATCCTGTCGATAGCCGACTAAATCCATCTTGTTCACCACAACGGCAAACTGGCGTACACCCAGGAGCGATAAGAGATAGCCATGTTTCTTGGACTGCTCCTTCACGCCTTCCAAGGCATCGATCAGCAGCAATGCTCCTTCTGCCCTGGCTGCTCCGGAGATCATGTTCTTGAGGAATTCCTTATGCCCCGGCGCATCGATGATGATGTAGTGCCGACCCTTCCAGCCGAAGAACGTCCGAGCCGTATCGATAGTAATGCCCTGCTCCTGCTCTTCAAGAAAGGCATCGAACAGGAACGCGTACTCAAATTCTTTCCCTTGCTGCCGACAGATCGCTTGAACCTTTTCAAGCTTGCCATCCGGCAAAGATCCCGTGTCGGCATAGAGACGCCCGAGCAAAGTGGACTTCCCATGGTCCACGTGCCCGACGATGACGATGTTCAAATTGTCAGATAGTTTCTGGGTTTGATTGGCCATGGCCGTGTTGCCTTATTGAGGAAGATCAAAAAGACCATCCAACGAGGCCTGAGGTGAATCGAAACCGGAAGCGTAACATTCCCAGCCGCCCAACCCTGAGCTGTCAGAACAGCTCTTTCCCCAGGTGGGGTACGTTGAGGATTTCGATGAGCCGAGAACGAAGCATGGGAAAAGGCGCGTCTCAGCGTGCCTGGGTTGGGTGGGTGAGAAGGTGGTCTTTTTCATCATCCTCACTACATGTACCCGTCTTTTCGGAGGAGCTCCATCCCACGCCCTTCATCCTGTGCACGGCCTGATCGCTCCGCCACTGTGGTACGCCGCAACTCGTCGATGATGTCATCCACAGATTTCGCTGTTGATGCAATCGGCATCGTGCAAGGCGCACAACCGAGACTGCGATAACGGGTCCCATCCCCTTTGTCGAGATAGAGATCCATAAAAGGAATGTTCTCGAACTTGATGTATTCCCAAATATTGATCTCCGTCCAATCCAACAGCGGATGGATCCGGATGTGAGTGCCCGGGGGAAACGTTGTCTTGAATTGATCCCAGAGTTCGGGCGGCTGATCGCGGAAATCCCAGTCGCCATGTTTGTCACGCGGCGAAAAATATCGCTCCTTGGCTCTTGTCCCTTCCTCATCGGCACGCACACCGAGAATAATACCTGTGTAGCCTTTTTGCTCGATCAGTTGCTTGAGCCCATTGGTTTTCAAGGCCGTACAACAGTTGACGCGACCCAATGTATGATTCATCCCAGCTGCGAGCGCTTCCTTGTTTTGTCCCACGACCAATGTGAGGCCCCACTCTCGGGCCATTCGGTCTCGATATTCGATCATGGCGGGGATCTTATAACTTGTGTCGACATGCAATAGAGGGAACGGGACATGACCGAAAAAAGCCTTTCTCGCCAGCCACAGCAGCACGGTCGAGTCTTTCCCCATCGACCACAACATGGCCAGGTTGTCAAAATGCTTATAAGCTTCTCGAAGAATGTAAACACTCTGGTCTTCCAATTGGCGAAGATGTTGCACAGATTCGTTCCTCTATGATCAATGAATTTGGCCAGTGATGCCTACGCCCACCGGTTCCTGAGTCAGTTCCTCTAATTTTCGCGCTGCCGCCCCCCCTTCGAGCGCTCGACGTGCAAGCGGGACACATGATGCCCATGTCGTCCCTCTGCCCGCCGCGTATAGAATCAATGCTGCATTCATCAACACCCAGTGACAGGGCCCTCCTTGCACCTGATTGTGGAGGATCCGTCTGAGTAGCTCCGCTTCCTTGTCTCGTTGATTCGATGGGAAGCCCGCCATATCGCGTAGCGCGCCCAACGGCAAGCCGGTATCTTTTGGGGCGAACGAGAGGGGCGTAATTCGTTCGTCGCGCAGTTCCAGGACCCTCGTCATCGCAGCAATCGACACTTCCGGATCACCTTCAACGCCGCTAACCACTAAGGCCCTCGGGCAAGCCAGCATCCGCAACACTTCAGCAGTCTTTTCAAAATGAGGAGGATGGGAGAGTCCGATCACCTGAGATTCCGCGCGAGCCGGATTCAAGAGCCTCGCAATGGGATGAAACACATTCCGCACTCCCAATTCTTGTCGCATCTCTAAAAAGCGATAAATCGGTGGGTGGTAGAGGGCGATGTCGAGATAGGCAAATCCATGCCGTGACACCGCTTCTGCCGCTCCTTTTGGCTCCATATCAATCGGCAGGCCCAAGGCTTTGAGCACCCCGGCATTTCCAGGGCGACCAAGAATCCCATCATACCCATGCATCAAAATTGACGCCCCTGCCGACGCCGCGACGATCGCAGCCGCGGCAAGGGCATGGAAGGTGCTCTGTTTCCCTGCATAGCTCGGCAAATCCACGACGCCGAGTTCTCGCGGGATCGGCACAGGTGCGACATAGGAACGCGCAGTTGCGGTCATCGAAGCCAGTTCGGTCACAGACTCCAGCTTCACCCGCATGGCCATCAGAAAGGCACCCACCTGTGCCGGCGTGGCCTCACCTTCAATAAGCGTCTTCGTGGCCCGCTTCGCTTCGTCCCACGTAAGATCCTTGGCAGACTTTGGACCCTTACCAATCTTTGCGATACATTCCTGCAACGACATCACGAGGCCTTGTGTAACCCACACTCTGTTTTCGCAAAATTTTTCCACCGTCCGGCGCGGAAGTCTTCACCGGGCGCCACTGGACTCGTGCAATAGGTACACCCGATACTGGGATAGTTGCGGTCATGCAATTCGTTGTAGGGAACTTCGTGGACACGAATATAGGTCCAGACATCCTCCCACGTCCACTTCGCGAGCGGATTGACTTTGGCCAACTGAAATTTCTGGTCCCACTCGATCAACTTCGCATTGGACCTTGCGGGAGACTGATCCCGCCTGATCCCAGTGATCCACGCGTCGAATCCCTTGAGCACGCGGATCAGTGGCTCCACTTTGCGTAACTCGCAACATTGATCGGGACGGCGCAGCCACAGGGCATCGCCATGCTGCGCGGCCTGTTGCTCGGGCGTCAGCAACGACTTCACCTGTATGACCTGCTGCGGTTGCAACCCATAACGCTCGATCACGCGATCGCGCGTGGCATAGGTCTCGGGAAAGAGAAAGTCCGTGTCAAGGTAGAAGAGCGGCATAGACGGATTGATGCGGTGAACCATGTCTACAAGCACAACGTCTTCCACCCCAAAACTGCAGGCAAGTACGATTTTCTCTGGATATTGCTCGATCGCAGCCACCAGGACTTCCTGTGGCTGTTTCGCCTCAAACGACTCACCCCAAGCTGCAAGTTCTTTGGACGAGAGGCTTGCCATTATAATCTTTTCTCCCCCATTCACACTTGAAGCGGCAAGGGGATGATTTCCAACTGCGCGCGACTTTCTCACCCTCCCACCCACTGGCACGCCGAGACGTGCCAGTAACCCGGGCGAGGGCCTTCCAAATCCTCTATTTTTCTATACCCTTCTTTAGGGGAGTGGCCGGGCTGCCCTTTACTGCGCGCATCGAACGAGCACTTTCTGAATGTGCGCGTTCTGCGCGCAAGAAGGGCACCTGGCCGCTCCCCTCTCTCCTTCTGAGGCCGCGCGTTGCGCGAGCAAGGAAACATCCCTGCGCCGCATCATTCCACTTTTTCGACCAGAATCCGATAATGAGAGGCGGCGGCTTCGAGTGGTTCCTGCAACAGCAACTTATGACCGTCGTTTTTCAAACTTAGGGGTACGTTCTGAATGGGCTCTCCCGCGTCGAGCCAGACTTCCAAATGTTCGCCCGCATCCATCATTTCGAGTTTCAGCTTCGTCTTCACATAATTCATCGGACAGGCCACCCCGCGCAGATCATAGACAGGTATGCCGGATGCCGCAGCCGCGGTGGCAGAAGATACAACTGTCTTGCCCCCCGGTGTTGGGCTAGCCGTGTCTACCACCTTTTCCACCGGCGCCAGTTTTAGATCTTTTCCCATCTGTTCCGTAGCGGCGCGACAGGCATCAACGAATCCTTTGGCAAAGCCCATCTTGTCGCGAGCTGATTCGCCTGTGGTCTCCTTGGGCCCTAAATCGCCGACCCGGCTCCGTAAGTCCCGATACATTGCCGGAATGATGCCCTTTTGCGCAATCCGTCTGTCGAATTCACTAAAGGTTTCCGCATCTGTCGAAGGTTCAAGTCCTTCTGTCACAAGCAAGGCTTTGGCAGCGGCCAATACCGCGCGATAGGACTTATTCACCGACACGGAATATTGATGCTTATCGACAAGAAGCTTCGCCTGATAGAGCTCTTGGTCGGCTTCGAGAATACCGTTCTCAATCATTTCAAGCGCGCCACCTGCGCATTCGCCAGGACCGAGATCTTCCAAGACAAATTCTTCTTCTCCTTCCCAGTCGTAGTAGAACGTCGAGTCATCATGAAAGGATGGAATAATGGTATATGAAATCAACTCATCCTTGAGTTTGACCTTGCCGACACGATCAATGAAGGCCGGCAACCCTTCACCAGAGAGGCGATCGCGCCGATACACATCAATCAAGTGAGTAATCGCCGCCGACACGCTTTTTGCCGGTAGTTTGACCACCATCTGTCCGATCTTCGCCATCCCGTTGACCCTCCCGCCCAAATGCAACTCATAGAAGGGCGCGACATGCTCCCCAATGCGTTTCCCCACTCCATGCAAGCCGATGGTGGCGATATGGTGCTGTGCGCATGAGTTGTGGCATCCGCTGATCTTCACGCTGACATCCTTCAAATCCTCGGGAACCCGCCCTGCCGGGAACACTTCTGCCAACGCTCGTGCGAGTCCCTTAGAAGATGTGATCCCCAAGCCACACGTATCGGTGCCTGGGCAGGCAATAATATCTTCGACCAATTCGGCGCCGGGGTCGGCCAAGCCCTGTGACGCCAGTTCGGCATAGAGGTCGGTAATGCGTGACTCCGGCACCCATCGAATGATCATGTTTTGATTGATGGTCGTTCGAATGTTGCCGTTGGAGTAGCGATCCGCAAGATCCGCGATGAGCAACATCTGCTCCGTCGTGAGATCGCCCATAAATAATTTGACCACTGCGGCGACATAACCGTCTTGCTTCTGACGCACCACGTTTGTGCGTTGCCACATTTCAAACGGCGTCTCGACTCGCGGATTCTGGACATATCCATTGGTCCGCATCCCTTCCTGCTTCGATCGATTTGATGTCGGCATAATGAGGGGAACGGGATCATCGGAATGCGAGAGCACCTTGATGGGTTCATGAGTTGGACGAGCCTGCCCCATCGATATATAGGCCTCTTCCCAGCGGCGTTTGAACTCCTCGAAGCCCAGCTTGTCGATGACGAATTTCATCCTGGCCTTCGTACGATTTTTTCGATTGCCTAAGGTGTCGAACACTCGAATCACAGCCTCCACACTCGGGATGAGTTCATCCATGGGAGTGAATTCCCGAAGGACTTGCGCAAGCCGAGGGGCCGAACCGAGACCGCCGCCTGCGACCATTCGAAAGCCGATGGCTCCATCCGCACGCTTCACGGCCAGAAGCCCGATATCGTGAATTGGTGTGAGCGCACAGTCCTGTTTGCAGCCGGAGAAGGCAATCTTAAATTTGCGAGGAAGACTCTGGTTGAGCGGATTCCGCAAGAGGTGCAGCGCAACGGTTTTCGCATAGGGCGTCACGTCAAACACTTCCCCCTGGCAGATTC